>JAEUVW010000077.1 GCA_016786525.1 Chitinophagaceae bacterium | reverse complement strand
ATAAATTACATTTACACTGTAATACAGGAACATTCGCTGGCTAAAAATCACCAAACATGGCAGAAAAAGAATTTCATACCCTTGCTGCAGATCAGGAAATCATCAGTCGTATCTATGTCGTTCGTGGCCAGAAAGTGATGTTCGATCGCGATCTGGCAGAAATGTTCGGTGTCGCCACCAAAGTCTTCAACCAAAGTGTCAAAAGAAATATAGAACGCTTTCCTCCAGATTTTATGTTTACCCTCACTAAAGAAGAATGGGAAAACTTGAGGTCACAATTTGTGACCTCAAGTTGGGGCGGCAGCCGCTACACACCCGGTGTTTTTACGGAACAAGGTTTCGCTATGTTATCCGGCATCCTGAACAGTAAAACGGCCATTGAAGTCAACATCCGTATCATCAGGGTATTTACACGCCTTAGGGAATACGCCCTGAACCACAAGGATATATTGCTGCAGCTTGGAAAGCTGGAAAATGACGTAACAACAAACAGCAAAGACATTGAAAATATCTTCCTGGTATTAAAAGAGCTGCTTGAAGATCAAAGCATACCGCCACCAAGGGCCAAAATCGGGTTCAAACAACATTCCGAAGAAAAAGAAGCAGGCTGATCCCTACATTACCTATGCCACAGAGCAGATAGATCTTGAAAATGATATTGAAACAAACGCCCGGAACATCATTCTGTTCCGGGCGTTTGCTTATTGCTTTACCAGGCTTTACTAATTCAGCTTTACATTACCGTTTTTATCCAGCTCTACCATATCGTAGCCCAGGTTTTTCAGGCGGTCCCAAAGCTTCGCCTTGTCGCCCACCAGTACGATATTCAGCTTGTCTGTACCCGGCACAGTATTTTGTGCAAAAGAACGGGCCTCACCGACATTAATGGCCGACAGCAAAGCTGATTGATCATTGGGATATGTAGGGGATAAATTGTAGGTCATCAGGCGCGAAAGGAAAGAAGCTTTCTGGCTGCCGGACTCATACTTGCGGGCCTCGCTTTGACCGATAGAATTCTTGGTAAACAACAGCTCCTCTTCGGTCATACCGCTTGTCTTGTATTCTTTCAGTATACGGATCACGTCCTGCAGGGCAGAGTCGGTAGCATTGGCCTTGATACCGCCACTAAACGTAAAATCCCCGGAATACAGGTCGCCGGCAAAAACCGATCGGGCTCCGTAGGTCCAGCCTTTATCCTCGCGCAGGTACAAATTAAGGCGGCTGTTGAAAGCGCCTCCCAGCGGATAATTGATCAGATTGGCCTTGTAGAAATTACCGGACACATCATACTTCATATTCGTCACATAGCCTACCCTGAACTCTGTCTGTGCTGCATTAGGCACATCCACGAAATACACCTTTGTCGCTCCCGCAGCAGGAGCAGCCGGGATGACAGGGATAGACACCACATTGTTCGGCATCTTATCCAGGAATTTCAGCTCGCTGACCATAGCTTTACTGTCTACATCTCCCACAACAACAACCTTTACATCGTTTGACGAAAAGTTGTTTTTATAGTATGACTGCAGATCCGCCAGGCTGATATTCGCAATTGTAGCTTCCGTACCTGCGCTTGTCCAGCCAAGCACATTGTCTTTGCCGTACATGACTTTATCAAAGACCACGCTGGCAATATAGTTAGGCCTGTTCATCGCATTTTTTACCCCTTCAATCGTTTGTTTCTTTTTCGACTCGAAAGTTTCCTGTTTGAACTGGGTATTCAGGATACGTTCCTGGAGCAGGGCCAGCGTAGGCTGCAGGTTTTTCTTCAATGTTTTGATGTTGATACCAATGGCATCTTTACCGGCATAGACGCGGATATCACTGCCCAGCTTTTGCAAAGCCGTCGTAAAATCTTCGGCAGTGTAGTTCCTGGTATCTTCATTCATCATCACCGCAAAGAGATTCGCTACACCTTGTTTTGAGGGGTCTGCAGCATCGGTAAGCATCCCGCCCCTGAACTCCATATTGATGTCCACAACAGGCATCTCCGCCTCCCTGGTACCTATAACTTTTCCATTGTTAGGCAGCTTTTCTTCCCACAACTTCGGCACATTCACTTTAGGGTTGCCGCTGCTGGCCGGGATTACACTACGGTCAAAGTTGTCTTTGGCTTTGTTGTACTTCAGCCCGGCATAGCCATAGTTCGGCATCGTATAATGCGTCGTATCCACCGTATAATTATCAGGGGCAGCCTTGTTATCGTCCTGTCCTTTGGTCAGTACACTGACAACAACGGAGTTTTTGCCTTTGACATATTGGTTGTATACGCGCATCACATCTTCTTTGGTAATATCGCGGTAGCGCTTCAGGTCTTGCCCTATATAATTGGCATTGCCCGTAAAAGTCTGGTAAGAAGCCAGCTGGGATACTTTTTGCGATACGCTTTCCAGGCTGTAGATCGTTTGCGACTCTACCTGGTTTTTGAACTTACTGATCTCGTCGTCCGTGGCGCCACGTTTTTCAAATTCAGTAAAAGAAGCCCTTACAGCCTGCTCCAGTTCAGCCAGCTTCTGCCCGGGGAACGGTGTAACGGATATCGTAAATTCTCCGGACAGCTCGCTGGCGCTGTTGACAGCGGAAGCACTCACTGCTTTTTGTGTTTTTACGAGATTTTTATACAGGATAGAGTTGTTGCCCTGGCCGATGATCTCAGCCAGACAGTCCAGTGCCGCTTCATCCTTGCTGTAATGTGGGGATGTGGGGAACACAAGGCGCAGCATCGGTGTTTTGGCATAATTGTCCATCATAGAGATATAGCGCGTCTTGTCCAGCACCGGCGCCGCAAGTTGCACAGGACTTACTTCAGGCCCTTTGGGTATTGGGCCGAAATACTTTTCTGCCAGCTTCAGTACGGCAGCAGTTGAAACATCGCCGCCAACGGTGAGCACTGCATTGTTAGGCCCATACCAGCGCAGGAAGAAGTTTTTCAGATCGTCCACATTCACACGGTTCAGATCTTCAATATAGCCGATCGTGAGCCAGGAATAGGGATGCCCGTATGGATACAGGTTTTTGGACGTCACTTCGCTTACGAGCCCATAAGGGCGGTTGTCGTAGTTCTGACCGCGCTCATTCTTCACCGTAGCGCGCTGTACTTCAAACTTCTGCTGGGTCACCGCATTCAGCAGGAAACCCATACGATCGGCTTCCAGCCACAGCATTTTTTCAAGCTGGTTATTGGGTACTGTTTCAAAATAGTTGGTACGGTCCCTGTTGGTTGTTCCGTTCAGGGTTCCGCCGGCCTCTGTAATCAGTTTAAAGTGCTGCTCATCCGCCACATTATCCGAGCCCTGGAACATCATATGTTCAAAGAAGTGGGCAAAACCGGACTTCCCGATCTGCTCCCGTGCAGAGCCTACGTGGTAAGTCACATCGACATGTACTATGGGGTCTGAATGATCCTCATGAACAATGACCGTAAGCCCATTCGGGAGCTTATACTTTTCGTAAGGAATAGCGACCTCACCGTTTTTCACGCTGACTTTTTCGATCAGCTTAGCCTGGGCCAGGATAGCGGACGGGACAGAAAGCCCCAGCACTGCCAGGGAGCAAACTTTTACCAGTTGTTTCATTTGTGTTCTTAAAAAAATAATTGAAGTAAATATAGACCGTGAAGATACTGAAAATAAAAAAGGCCGATGCCCTGTTTCTGTTTCGGGTTCGCCTGCGCACTGGCAAAAGCAAGTAGCCTTTAGCCATTAAGCATTATTCACTATTAATTCCTCATTCAATTCCAGCAACACCACATTCTCAATATGGTGTGTATGCGGGAACATGTCCACCGGTCGCATCCGCTTAATACTGTAGGTACCGGTCAGCAACGCCAGGTCGCGCGCCTGTGTAGCGGGATTACAGCTGACATAGACAATCCTGGGAGCACGCATTTTGATGAGCTGCTGTACCAGTTTTTCACTCATACCCGCACGCGGAGGGTCTGTAATGACTACATCGGGTTTACCATGCTCTTTGAAAAACTCATCGGTGCAGATATCGGATACATCACCGGCATAGAATAACGCATGTTCAATATGGTTTTGTGCCGCATTGATCTTCGCATCTTCTATGGCCTGCTCTACCACCTCTATACCAATGATCTTCCTGGCATTTTTAGAACAGAAGATACCGATACTACCCGTACCGCAGTACAGATCGTAGAGCACCTCCGATCCGGTCAGGCCGGCAAAGTCGCGGGTAATGCGGTACAATTCCTCAGCCTGGTAGCTGTTGGTCTGGAAGAATGATTTAGGAGAAATATTAAACGTAAAATCTTCAAGTCTTTCCGTAATGAAACCATTACCGTGATAGGTAATCACTTCCTGGTCATAGATACTGTCATTCCATTTCCGGTTGATCGTGTAGCACAAAGTACTGATCTCCGGTACCTGTTCCAGCAGGAAATCGAGCATTGGTTTCCGGGAAGCTTCATCGTCCTCATTCAGCACCAGGTTGACCAGCACTTCACCGGTAGTCGTCACCCGGATCATCAGGTTACGCATATAGCCGCTATGCGCCCTGAAGTCGTAGTATGGCAATTGATGCGTAGTGGTATAGTCACGCAACAGGTTGCGGATACGGTTGGTAGGCTCGTTCTGCAAATGGCAAAAATCGATCGGCACCACCTTGTCGAACAAACCCGGGGCGTGAAAACCCAGGCCCTGTTCCGGCGCCAGCTCCTCATCGCCTGCAGCGGTGATCTCGTCATTGGTACGGTAGCGTTTGGTAGAGAACGTAAATTCAAGCTTATTACGGTAAAAGCGCTGCACAGGGCTGCCGGAAATCTGCTCCATTTCGGGCAGGCTGACATGTCCTATACGCCGCATCTGCTCCCCTACCTGCTGTTGCTTGTACTGCAATTGCTGCTCATAGGGCAGCATTTGCCATTTACAGCCCCCGCATACGCCAAAGTGTGTGCAGAAAGGTTCTATTCGTAAAGGCGAAGGGCTGACCAGGCGGGTCATCTTGCCCTCTGCATAGCTTTTTTTGTTTTTGGTAATGCGCAGATCAACGACATCGCCCGGTACGACATTCTCTACAAATACGACCTTACCGTCGGCCATATGCCCAATACTTTTACCTTCCGCAGCATAGGCACTGATGCTTACTTCCTGCAGGCTGATTCGTTTTTTTTTAGCCAAAAAGAGAAAATTTGAAAGTGGTTAATAAGATGCAAATTAAGGGCATAAATTGGTTAGTGGAGCGCAACAAAAGTATTTTTGGCAACCATGAAATCAAGATTCCGGTACAACACATTTATCCCTGTATCTCTATTTCAGCTATTTTCACCAAATCAAAAAAACAGAAAACACCAATGAAAAAACTCCTTTCTCTTGCCGCGCTCCTGGCCGGCCTTTCTATGAATGGCGTAGCAAAAGACGGATACAAAATCCAGTTGAAATTCAACGATGTAAGAGATTCCGCATTCTTCCTGGCGCATTATTTTGCCAAACCTTTACCAACTATTTACAAGACCGACTCCGGCAAACTGGATAAAACGGGGCTGTCTGTGCTGAAAAGCGATCAGAAAATAACCGGGGGCATGTACATTATCATGCTTTCTGACCGTAAAACATATTTTGAATTTTTACTGAACAATGGCGATGACCTGGTGATCAATGTTCCGAACAGCAAAACCCTACCCCAGGGCCTTACGATCAAGAACTCGGTAGAAAACGACGCCTTCATCAAATATGAAGAATTTGTACACACTGTAGGGGAGGAGCACCAGGAACTGAGCAAAAAACTGGCTACCGCCAAAAACAGTGTAGATAGTGCGGCCATCAAAGACAAGATGACGGCGAAAATGAAATCCCTGATCGATTACAGGAACGACTTTTCCGCAAAAAACCCCAACAGCCTGCTGGCTAAAATTTTCAAAGGCCTGGACCTGCCTAAAGTACCGGAAGGCAAACACTTTTTACCCAATGGCGAAGAGGACAAAGATTATGCCTATCGCTATTACAAAAGCCACTATTGGGACAACTTTGACCTGAAAGACGGCCGCATGATCAATACCCCGATGTACGACGCCCGTTTGTCTGAATATTTTGAGAAACTGGTGTTGCCTTCTACAGATTCTATGATCAAAGAAGCCGATTGGATTCTGACCCAAAGCAGGGGCAGCGGGGATTTGTTTAATTACACCCTCTCCTGGTTGGCCAACTACAGCCAGGAAAGCAAGGTAATGGGCATGGACAGAGTATACGTGTACCTGGTAGACCATTATTATGCAAAGGGAGATGCCGCCTGGCTGAGCAACGACCTGCTTCAGAAGCACCTGGATCATGCACGGGAATTGTCCCCTACCCTTATTGGCAATATGGGCTATGACATCACGATGAAAGACACATCAGGCAAAAAAGACATTACGGTTTCCAATATCAAATCCAAGTACAAACTGATTGTGATGTGGGAGCCTACCTGCGGCCATTGTATGAAAGAAGTGCCTGCTATGGACTCCACCTACAAAGCCGCAAAATTGAAAGACCGCGGTGTAAAGATCATCGGTATTTGCGGAGAAGATGCGCCACAGGCCTGGAAAGACTTCATCAAAAAACACAACCTTTCTGAGTGGACGCACATCTACGATCCGGAGCACAAAAGCAATTACAAAGCCTGGTACAATGTACGTTCCTTCCCCACCATGTATGTGCTGGACGAAAAAGGTATCATACGCGGCAAAAGCATAGACCATTCCAATATCGTATCCCTTATTGATATGCTGGAGCGCCAGGATGCCGATAAAAAGAAGAATTCCAAATAAATAATTAAAATCGTATCATTGCGGATGTGTCTTAAAATCAGTTTTTTAAGACACATCTTTTTTAACTAAAACAAAAAAGAAGACAACGATCTATGAAGAAGTTTCTATTGGCCGCTATTATTTCAGGTACATCTTTAGGAAACACCTACGCGCAGACGCTCTTTACCTATGGGAGCAACCCGGTGACGGAGGCAGAATTTATGAAGGTGTACAAAAAAAATAATGCAGCCCAGAAAATAGACTACTCAGAACAAGCCTTGCGCGAATATGTAGACCTTTATTCCCTGTTCCGCATGAAAGTAAAGGAAGCAAACGACATGCAGATCGACACTTCCGTCGCTGTATCCGGAGAGATTGACAACTATCGCAGGCAACTGGCTAAAAGCTTTCTTACAGACAATGAAATGATTGACAGGCTGGTCAAAGAAGCCTATGACCGATCCAAATACGAAGTACGCGTGGCGCATATCCTGTTGCTCACCAATCCTGCTTCTGATACGGCAGCGTTGCGCAGCAAGATAGACAGCCTCTATGCAGCCTTATCTAAAGGAAAAGCTGACTTTGCCGCAGCAGCCAAAGAATTCTCCGGAGACGCCGGATCAAAAAACACTGGCGGCGACATTGGCTACATCAGCTCGCTGCAAACAGTGTATGCTTTCGAAAATGCTGCGTTTAATACGCCGGTAGGTAAAATCTCCGCACCGTTCCGGACCAATTTCGGCTACCATATCGTAAAAGTGATAGACAAGCGTCCGGCACGCGGAGAAATAAAAGTTGCACAAGTGCTGATTGCTACGCCTAAGTCTGCCGGTGAGGCAGGAATTGCTGCCGCAAAGCTGAAACTGGACTCTGTACAGAACGATCTGAAAAAAGGCGCTTCTTTTGATAAAATCGTAGAAAAATACTCTGATGACAAATTCAGTAAAGACAAAAACGGAGAATTACCTGTATTTGGCGTAGGTCGTATGGTACCGGCTTTTGACGAAGCTGCCTTCGCATTGAAAAAGCCAGGTGATGTTTCAAAACCGATACAAACAGAATACGGTTTTCACGTGATCAAACTGATCGAAAGATACCCTGTAAAACCTTTTGACAGCATCAAAAAAGAGCTGAAATCAAAAGTAGACAACGATTCCCGCGCACAACAGGCAAGGGATATCTATTTTCAGAATGTGCGGATCTCCAACGGCTTTAAAGAAAACCCTGCCGCCTGGACTTCATTTACAGCCCAGTTAAAGAACATTGCTGATACGGGTGCAAAAGGCGGCAGCTTCAATGCAAAAACCTTTAGCTCCGGTGGCAGCAACACCCTGTTCACCCTGGCCGGGAAAAACTATACACAGGATGACTTTGTTGCCTATGCCGTAGCGACAACACGCGGCAGCATTTTATCCGGCGGCTCAAAAGAAAATGTGTTCCGCGAACTATACAGCATGTACCAGAGTAAAGTGGTCAACGACTTCCAGGAACACAAACTGGTAGACGAAAACCCTGAATTCAGGAGCCTGCTGCAGGAATACAAAGACGGCATTATGCTGTTTGAACTGATGGACCGCAACGTGTGGGGCAAAGCTTCTAAAGATACACTGGGCCTGAAAGCCTTCTATGAAACCAAAAAGAACAATTACATGTGGGATCCCGGGTTCAGAGGTTCCGTATACACCTTCAAAAATGAAGCGGCGATGAAGGAAGGTTTGAAATTGCTGGCTAAAAAAGATATGAAAAATGAAGAGCTCGTGAAAACACTCAATACCGAACAAAACCGTGATGCAGTCACCATTCAGGTCGGGCGTTATGAGTTTGGCAAATTCAGCGAAGTGCCTCAAAGCAAGATCGTAGCCGGCAAAACCAGTGAAGGGATTAAGAAAGCAGACGGCACTTATGTGGTAGTCAAAGCAGACGAAGTATATACGCAGCCGGTGGCAAAAAGCTTTACCGAAGCACGGGGGTATATCATATCCGCTTACCAGGACAAACTGGAAAAAGACTGGAACAGTGAACTGCGCAGTAAGTACCCGGTGAAAGTGAATGAAGATGAATTTAAAAAACTGGTACATTAAGCAAAAGCACAATACAGAACAAAAGCATCCGGGATACTCCGGATGCTTTTTTATTAAAGCAATCTTATATTCACGGACAATTAATTGTCCAATCGCTTTTTAAAGAGGATATTTGAACACAAATAACAAACGACACCAATGGGTGGAAGAAACAATCAAAGCAGAAAAAGCAAACAATCAGGCCCGGCTAAAAGAAACACGGCGCGAAACGCAGGAGCGAAAGTAGCAACCGTAAGCGGCAAGATAGATGTCAGCAGGAGCGGTATGGCCTTTGTGACGGTAGAAGGAATGGAACGGGATGTGATCGTCTATCCGGAAAACCTGAATACCGCCCTGAAAGGAGATACCGTACGCATAGAGCTGATGCTCAAAAAAAACAGGGGCAGCAACCGCGTAGAAGGCGTTGTCAAAGAAGTCACAGAGCGAAAACAAGTTGAATTTTTAGGCCGCCTGGAAGTCAAACCCAATTTTGCCTTCCTCGTACCGGACAGCGATAAAGTGCCGATGGATATCTTTATCCCTACTGAAAACCTGAATGGAGGCATGCACGGTGATAAGGCCGTTGTCAGAGTGACCGAATGGCGCAAATCAAAAAATCCCGTAGGAACGGTATTGCGCATCATCACCAATGAGTCAGCCAATGAAGTGGCAATGCAGGATATCCTCAGTGAAAATGGCTTCCCGCTGGAATTCCCCGATGAAGTGATGGAAGAAGCGGCAAGAATTTCAGATTACCTGGATGCAAAGGAAATTGCGCGGCGCGAAGACTTCAGGAATACCCTGACCATCACAATAGATCCTGTAGACGCAAAGGATTTCGACGATGCCATTTCCATTAAAGAACTGAAAGGCGGTTACTACGAAGTAGGAGTACACATAGCCGATGTCAGTCATTATGTGCAGGAAAATACAGAACTGGATAAAGAAGCATTAAACAGGGCCACAAGCGTTTATCTCCCGGACAGGGTACTGCCCATGCTTCCTGAGCACCTGAGCAACCAGCTTTGCTCCCTGCGGCCGAACGAAGAGAAGTTTACATTCTCCGCTATTTTCGAGATCAACAAACAGGGAAAGATCCGTAATTACCGTTTGGGTAAAACCGTGATTAAATCGGCGCGGAGATTTACCTATGAAGAAGTACAGGAAATCATAGAAGGAAAAGAGGGCGACTACGCAACAGAAATACACCTGCTCGATACCATTGCCAAAGCATTGCGCAAAAAGCGCTTTGACCATGGGGCCATTAATTTTTCCTCTACCGAAGTACGCTTTAAGCTGGATGAAAATGCAGTACCGGTCGGTATTGTGATCAAAGAAAGCAAGGATGCCCATAAGCTGATCGAAGAACTGATGCTGCTGGCCAACCGGTACGTGGCACAGCATGTTGGCGCCATTGAATACCAGGGTAAACCCCTACCCTTTCCTTACCGCGTACACGATCAGCCCAATGAAGAAAAGCTGGCAGCCTTCGCGGCATTTGCAGCCAAATTTGGCTACAAACTCAACCTGCACAACCCGGAAACAATTAC
>JAEUVW010000178.1 GCA_016786525.1 Chitinophagaceae bacterium | reverse complement strand
AATCAATAGATAAACCCTGTATGATATAACAAAAGCCGCGATACGATGCCACATAGTCGGAAAAAATTAAGGGGGCGAAGGTAAGGGAATTCAACTTTTATGCATCATAAGTTATTGCAAGATTGGGTTAAAATGAAATATGATGACCTTAATTTCTTATTATAAAATGAGCCGATTGACGTACTTTCGCAGACTGAACGAAGAAGATGAAAAACATTCGAAATTTTTGCATTATTGCCCATATTGACCATGGTAAAAGTACCCTGGCTGACCGCCTGCTGGAATTTACCAAGACGATATCAGAAAGGGATATGCAGGCGCAGGTATTGGATGATATGGACCTGGAGCGGGAGAAAGGCATTACCATTAAAAGCCATGCAATCCAGATCAACTATCAGCACAAGGGAGAAAACTATGTGCTGAACCTGATCGATACCCCCGGACACGTAGACTTTTCTTACGAAGTATCCCGTGCGCTGGCAGCCTGCGAAGGCGCACTGCTGCTGGTAGACGCTTCGCAAGGCATACAGGCCCAGACCATTTCCAACCTGTACCTGGCCCTGGACAATGACCTGGAGATCATACCCGTGATCAACAAAATTGATATGGACGGCGCCATGATCCCCGAGGTGACCGACCAGATCGTAGACCTGATCGGCTGCAAACCGGAAGAGATCATCCTGGCCTCGGGCAAGAGCGGTATCGGTATCGAGGAAATACTGGATGCGATCACCACGCGTATACCGGCCCCCAAAGGAGATGTGACCGCGCCCTTGCAGGCCCTGATCTTCGACTCCGTATTCAACCCCTTCCGCGGCATCATCATTTATTACAGGGTGATGAATGGGGCCATCCGTAAAGGAGATAAGATTAAATTCATCAACGCCCAAAAGGAATATGAAGCAGATGAGGTCGGTGTACTGAAGCTGACCATGACGCCAAAAAATGAAGTACTGGCGGGCGATGTGGGCTATGTGATCACCGGTATCAAAAATGCGAAAGAAGTAAAAGTAGGCGACACCATCACCCTGGTGAACAACGGCTCTACGGAACCGATCCATGGGTTTGAAGATGTGAAGCCGATGGTATTTGCCGGTATCTTCCCGGTAGAAACAGACGATTTCGAGGAGCTGCGTGAGTGCATGGAAAAGCTGCAGCTGAACGACGCTTCCCTGACTTTCGAAACAGAAACCTCGCAGGCCCTGGGCTTTGGCTTCCGTTGCGGTTTCCTGGGCATGCTGCACATGGAGATCATCCAGGAGCGCCTGGAAAGGGAATTTAAACAAACCGTGATCACCACGGTACCCAACGTGAGCTTTTATGCCTATACCCAAAGGGAAAAAGATGTGCGCATTATTGTGAACAATCCTTCGGAAATGCCCGAGCCCACCCGCCTGGACCGTATCGAAGAACCGTATATCCGCGCCCAGATCATCACCACGCCCGACTATATCGGCAACATCATGACCCTGTGCCTGGGCAAAAGAGGGATGCTGATGAACCAGAACTACCTCACCCCTACCCGCGTGGAGCTGACTTTTGAAATGCCGATGGCAGAGATCGTATTCGATTTCTACGATAAACTGAAGTCTTCTACCCGCGGTTATGCTTCTTTTGACTATACCCCGATCGATTACCGCGAAGCGGACATCGTGAAAATGGATATCCTGTTGAACGCAGAGCCTTTGGATGCCCTGAGCGCACTGATCCACCGCAGCCGTACGCAGGACTTCGGCCGCAAGCTGTGTGCGAAACTGAAAGAGCTGCTGCCGCGCCAGCAATTCCTCATCGCCATACAGGCTGCCGTAGGCGCCAAGATCGTCGCCCGCGAAAACATTTCCGCGATGCGGAAAGACGTAACCGCCAAATGTTATGGCGGTGACATCTCCCGTAAACGGAAACTGCTGGAAAAACAGAAAGAAGGTAAAAAACGTATGCGCCAGATCGGTAGTGTAGAAGTGCCACAAGAGGCCTTCCTGGCGGTATTGAAACTGGATGATTAGGCTATTACCTTATCCATAAAAGAAGAAGACCCGGATACCAGTATCCGGGTCTTTTTTTAACCATTACGGTTTTTTAAACCACTCATCATTAAGCCATTTTCCTTCAACGGGCATTAAGTGATGCCAACAATTAATAATTATTAATTGTTGATTAATTGCATTATATCTTCGTAAAGCTGAATTGCTGTACCAATTCGTCTTCCTTCATCGTGCGGCCGCCATTGCTGTTCAGTTCTTTGAAGAGGTCCCCGGCCTGCAGGGTACGGATACCGATACCCTCCGCGTCTGTCTCCCTGATGCGGTTGGAGTCCTGCCTGGCTATATAGGCCCCGGGAACAGACTGTGCTATGCTGCGTTTCTTTTCTTTTACGACCGCGTCCCGGTACTCAATTACCGTATCCGTCAGTCGCTTGATCAGCTCCACGGGTTGCTTCACTAAAATAGTGTCGCGTACCATTAGTGCTACAGTCTGTGTTTCCTTCAGGCTTCTTTTCAGGCAGATAAAGGAAGTGCCAAACAGCAACAGGAAAATAGCGGCAGCCTTCCACGCGACCACAGGCCGCGCAAAAAGCGGCACCTTTTTCGGATAGGCCTTTTGAAAGGCCTGGTCCAGGTTTCTTTTTACGTTTACAGGCGCCTTCAATTCCCGGTCCGCTCCCCAGGCCGCCTGCGCGGATGCATACGTTTCATGCAGCTCATCATATTCCTGCGCTGAAAACTGCTTCAATACGCCATCCTGCTCTGCTGCATCCAAAGCGGCAAACTTCTTTCCGCTGATGAGCCCCAGCAGCTCTTCCGTCAACATTTCTTCCTTTTTCATAACGTTATTGTATTTAATTGTCTGGCCATTTTTTTCAATAAATAAAACAATCTTGATTTTACAGTCCCTTCGGGCAGATCCGTTATCGCCGCAATTTCCCTGATGCTCAGCTCCTGCTGGAAGCGCAGCTGTAGCACTTCCCGGTCGGCATCTTCCAGTTCACTGATCACCTTCGCCAATATCCTGTTGCGGTAAGCATGATCCATTTTGTCGTGGATATTTTTGTCTGAATGATGCTCCCAGGGCTCGAATGCACGCATCAGGCGCTGGCGGTTGCTGGTATTGCGCCACTCATTGCGGCACATATTGGTAGCGATGGCGTACATCCAGGTATTGGCTTTTTTTTCCGCATCGAAAGACGGAGCGGCCTGCAGTATTTTGAGAAACAACTCCTGTAAAAAGTCTTCCGCTTTGACGGTATCATTGCCCAGCAGGCGGAACAGGTACCGGTACAGCCGGTCGGCATAGCGGCCGTACAGGAGATCGAAAGCGGCAGCGTTGCCCCGCCCGATCTCCTGCAGCAGTTGCTCGTCTGTATACAAGCTGATGTCTTTTTTTCCGAACAGTGCCAAGATTTACATTTATTCTTTGAAGTAATCTTTCAGTTCGTCCTGTTTCCCGCAGGTACCGGCAATATATTGTACCTTTTCCTTCCAGTGCCTGGCCTTTTCTGTTTCATCGCTGAGCTTGTAATGATTGTACAGCGTGAGCATCGGCACTATGTAGTTGCTGTTGGCGTGGTCTACCACAGTGGCATAGGGGTCCGGCGCGAAATTCCGGTCGATGTAGTCCAGGGCATAGACCTGTTCCAGGTTTTTTTTCAGCAAGGCTATATTGTCCATTTTCTCTGTATTGTATTCGTAGGCCAGGCCAACGAGGTACAGGTTTCCGGCTACGGGCTTCAGGTATGCTTCATCAACGGTAAGACCGGCATAGACCGTACGCCCGGCTTTATTTTTAACAAGGGCTTTGTACAGCGCGGCTACATATTGCTCATATTGCATATCTTCCGTATTGGGCAAGGTCACGCCCAACTCTTTGGACAGGCGCCCGGAATACTCTTTCATAGACGCCAGGCCTACGTTCACGACCGTCACATCTTTCCGTATGCCCTGCACGGCCTGCAGCATCCAGGCAAAATAGGTATCGTTGTCTCCTGCAGTAATCAGTATGGCATTGGGCGCCAGGGATTGCAGCACATTGTAATTGTAGCTCAGCAAACCGGCAGAGACTTTACCCGAAGCATACCACTTTTTCAGAAACTCATCGCGCTTTTTCGTATCGCGGTTCACTTCGTACAGGTTGATGAAGCCATCGTAGGTTTCGGTACGGGTAGAGTCGAGCGCATAGGCCTTTTTCAGGTC
>JAEUVW010000026.1 GCA_016786525.1 Chitinophagaceae bacterium | reverse complement strand
CCCTAAAAGAAAGAAAATGGCTACTAAAATCCAAAAAGAAAATGTTGTCGCATTGAATTTTATCCCGGCCGAAGAAGACAACTCCAGGAAATGGAAGGCTGATCTTGAATATGCGGTGCGCCTGGGTAACGAACACAAGGGAAAAACGGCCGTGACCTTTATCTCGAAAGAAGGACTTTTCCAGGTAGAAACCACTATATGGTCTGTAACGGATCATGAGCTTTCGCTGAAGGGAGGGATTCATATACCCCTGAAAAGCATAACGGATATTCATTTTTGATGAATACCCGCTGCGATATATGTAATAAATATATAGATCGGTAAGGCGATATCAGAATTTTCTCATTTTCCATACACCCAGCATCGCTTCTTTGACGATGCCGGTGCTCATTTTGGAAACACCCTCCGTCCGGTCGGTAAAGGTGATCGGGACTTCTTTAATGGTAAAGCCGGCTTTCCAGGCCCTGTATTTCATTTCTACCTGGAAGGCATACCCCACAAATTGTACCTGGTCCAGGGGGATTTGCTCCAGCACCTTTTTCCGGTAACAGATAAAGCCGGCGGTGGGATCCTGTACCGGCATCCAGGTGATCAGGCGCGTATAGATAGCCCCTCCTTTCGAAATCAGTTTCCGGTCAAAAGGCCAGTTGACCAGTTTCCCGCCTTTGACATAGCGGGATCCGATGGCCAGGTCGGCGCCTTCGTGTGCACAGGCATGGTGCAGGCGGACCAGGTCTTCGGGGTTATGAGAAAAATCGGCATCCATCTCAAAGATGAAGGCATAATCATTTTGAAGCGCCCATTTAAACCCGAAAATATAAGCGGTACCCAAACCGAGTTTGCCGCTGCGGCAAACCAGGTGCAGGGATTCCGGAAATTCCTGCTGAAGATCACGTACGATGTCTGCCGTACCATCAGGAGAGCCGTCATCGACGATAAGAATATGAAAAGATCCTTCGAGCGACATTACCTTCCGGATAATTTTCTCGACGTTTTCTTTTTCGTTGTACGTGGGTATTATGACTAGTTTGTCCAAATGTGGGGTTGTCAATTAGCGAAGCAAAATAATAAAATACTGGTGAGAATGAGCAGGTGCTATAAATATTCTGCTTTTTTTGTGAAAAAAAACGCTTATTATTTCCTAAGCTTGCCGAGTTTCATCTCATTAAGAATTTCTGATATCTTTTGTTTGGTGTGCAGGGCAAAGTCGGCATTCATCATCCAATCATAATAATTGGGTTCTTTCTGAAAGACGTCAACCACTTTCATTCCTTTGTATTTCCCAAAGTTAAACACGGGCTGACCCTCTTTCAGGATCATGCGCCGGGCGTAATCGACCATATCGTTGCCGCCGGTATATTCATGTATCGAAGGCACTTCTTTGGGCAGGTCGGCATAGCGCTCCAGCTGGGCTTCCAGTACATCGATGGTCGCGTTGATATCCGCTTCCGCACTGTGGGCATCTTCAAGCGTTTTACCGCAGTAAAAAGCCAGGGCTGCACTCAGGGTCCGTTGCTCCATCTTAAAAAAGATCTGCTGTACATCGACCATCGCCCTTTCGGTAAAGTCTACGTCAATGTCGCAGCGTAAAAATTCTTCCGCCAGCAGGGGCAGGTCGAAGCGGGTGGAGTTGTAGCCGCCAAAATCACATCCCCTGATCCAGTTGTAGAGCTCATGGGCTATTTGTTTAAAAGTCGGGGCGTCCTGCACGTCTTCATCGGAAATGCCGTGAAAAAAAGTTGACTCGGCCGGTATGGGCATCTGGGGATTTACCCGTTTTACGTATTTATCGCGGGTCCCGTCGGGATTGATCTTTACAAAAGCCAGTTCGACAATCCTGTCTTTTGCGGTATCGGTACCGGTAGTTTCCAGGTCAAAGAATACAATAGAGCGCTTCAGGTTGAGTTTCATCCGTATGATTTTGAAGATTGCGAAGGTACAAAGGGGAAAAGAAAAAGTGCCACAGTAAAACTGCGGCACTTTTCAATACAGGTTCAGAACGGCTTAGAGATTGCCTCTTTTGGCCTGCTCGCGTTCGATGCTTTCGAACAGGGCTTTAAAATTACCGGCCCCGAAGCTTTGCGCCCCGTGGCGTTCGATGATTTCAAAAAACAAAGTAGGACGGTCTTCTACCGGTTTGGTAAAGATCTGCAGCAGATAACCTTCCTCATCCCTGTCTACCA
>JAEUVW010000159.1 GCA_016786525.1 Chitinophagaceae bacterium | reverse complement strand
CGGTGCCGATGCAGAGCGACGACAAAATTCAAAAAGTACTGAACAATATGGCCACACAGATGCGCCAGAAAAACCAGGGTGGTTGCAACTTCATTTTAGCGATCAATGATTTTATGACCCGCTCCTGATTTGAGTAAATTTGCTCCCATACTCAATGCAACAAACAATAAGAATCGGCACCAGGGACAGTAAACTGGCTCTCTGGCAAGCCCACACCGTACAACAACTCCTCGAGGCGCAGGGCGCCCGTACAGAGCTTGTTCCCGTCAAAAGTGAAGGAGACCTGGATCTCGTTACCCCGCTCTACGCTATGGGTGTACAGGGTGTATTTACCAAAACACTGGACGCCTACCTGCTTAGTAACAAGATCGACATTGCCGTGCATTCGATGAAAGATGTGCCCACCCAACTGGCTCAGGGCATTGTACAGGCTGCCGTACTGCAACGCGGATCCTACCGGGATATACTGGTACCGCATCCGCAAAAAAATGACCCGCAGGCAACAGGCTATATCGCTACGGGGTCTGTACGCCGGAAAGCGCAATGGCTGAACCGTTACCCCGGCAGTCGCATAGACAACCTCAGGGGTAATGTGCAGACCCGCCTGCAAAAACTGCAGGACAGCGATTGGGATGGCGCCATCTTTGCCGCCGCAGGCCTGGAACGTATCGGCCTGCTGCCAGAAAATGCCATAGACCTGGACTGGATGCTGCCCGCACCGGCGCAAGGTGCCGTGATGGTGGTTTGCCGGGAAGGAGCGCAGGAGCTGCAGGCGCTGTGCCACCGGTTTCATGATGAAGAGACCGGTATTTGTGTACAGGCGGAGCGCGATTTCCTGAAAACACTTATGGGCGGCTGTTCCACACCCATCAGCGCATTGGCCCAGATCGAAGCCGGGCAACTGGTCTTCAGGGGCAATATCCTTTCTCTGGAGGGTAAGGAAAAGATAGAGATCGAAAAGCAATACCCTTTAGATCAGATAGAAGGCATCGGCATCAGCCTGGGCAGGGAACTGCTGGAAAACGGTGCAGACCGGATCGTTCAGACAATCAGGAATTTTGGGGCATAAACATACGATACTCAGCACGGCAGTACTTCCGGAAGCACAGATGCTTCAGCTGGAGCAGGCCGGTATCTTGTGCGAACAAATCCCGTTTATCAGCATACAGCAATCGGTATCCGCTGAGGTACGCAGCGCAATTGACAGGGCTTCCCGGCAACAAAAGGCCGTGGTGTTTACCAGTGTGAATGCCGTAGCGCCTGTTGTCGCAGCACTGGCCGGGAAAATACCGGATTGGCAGGTATTTTGTATCAGCGGGGCGACGCGTATGGCTGTGGAGCAATATTTCGGTGCCGATAAGGTCGCCGGAAGTGCGGATGATGCTGCCTCTTTGGAGCAAAAGATCAGCGTACCGGGGCCTGCTGCGGAGGTCTTGTTCTTTTGTGGCAACAAACGTATGGATACATTGCCAGGCCTGCTTTCGGGCAGGGGCATCAGGGTAGAGGAATATCAGGTGTATACCACGACACTGAGCCCGGTCAGGCTAGATAAAAGTTACGATGCCATTTTATTTTTCAGCCCTTCGGGCGTGGAAAGTTATTTGTCGGAAAATGAGATGGCACAGGATACGGTTTTGTTCACTATCGGCCATACCACTGCAAAAGCAGTAAAGAGCAGCTTGCCGAATAAAGTGATCGTAAGCCCGGAACCGGGAAAAAAACAATTGACAGAAACAGTAATCGCATATTATAAAGCATAAAGATCATGTTACAGAACGACCTTATTTTACGCACCTTGCGGGGCGAACAAACAGAAAGAACACCCGTATGGATGATGCGCCAGGCAGGCCGGTACCTGCCTGAATATATCGAGCTGCGCAATAAATACGGATTCTTCGAACGCTGCCAGACCCCGGAGCTGGCCTGCGCCATTACCCTGCAGCCGGTAGACATCGTCGGTGTGGACGCCGCTATCCTGTTTTCGGATATCCTGGTGGTAC
>JAEUVW010000317.1 GCA_016786525.1 Chitinophagaceae bacterium | reverse complement strand
TCCTGTTTGCCAGCAACAAAGAGAAACAATAAATTATTTTTATGGAAGAACGTACAGAAATAGAAAGCCTGGGAGAATTCGGCCTGATCCAGCACCTCACACAAAACAATGAAACCCGGCAAGCCTCTACCTTGCTCAGCGTCGGAGACGATGCGGCGGTTATCGACCACTTCGGTAAGCAAACCGTGATTACGACCGATATGCTGGTCGAAGGCATTCATTTCGACCTGATGTACACTCCCATGAAACACCTGGGGTACAAAGCGGTAGCTGTAAACCTATCCGACCTTTGTGCCATGATGGCCACCCCCACGCACATCACGATGAGCATTGCTTTCTCCAACCGCTTTTCGGTAGAAGCACTGGATGAATTCTATGAAGGAGTCTATGCCGCCTGCGAAAAATACAATGTAGACCTTGTGGGTGGCGACACCTGCAGTTCTCAGAAAGGGTTTATCATCAGCGTTACCGCTATCGGTGAAGTCACAAACGACAAATTCGTTACCCGCGACAAAGCCCAGCCTAACGACCTGATCTGCGCAACGGGCGACCTGGGCGCAGCCTACATCGGCCTGCAGCTGCTCGAAAGGGAAAAAAGGATCTTTATCGAAAACCCTAAAGTACAACCCGACCTGCAGCAAAAAGCCCATGTGATCGGCAAATTCCTGAAACCGGAACCCCGGCTGGACGTGGTGGAATGGCTGCGGGAAAACAACATCGTACCGACGGCAATGATGGACATCAGCGACGGGCTCAGCTCAGACATCCTGCACATCTGCCGGCAGAGCAACGTGGGCTGTGTACTGTACGATGAAAAACTCCCGATCGACGTGCAAACCAAAGAAATGGCTATGGAATTCGGGATGAGCGGCACCTCCTGTGCGCTGAACGGGGGCGAAGACTATGAACTGCTGTTCACGATTCCCCAATCGGATTATGACAAAATTGTCCTGAGCGAAAAGATCAGCGTGATCGGCTACATTACCAACCCGGACGAGGGCACGCACCTGGTCACCCAGCAGGGCAACAGGCATAAGCTCGTTGCACAGGGCTGGCGCGCTTTTTAAAAATAATTTAAGAAAACATTTGTAAAATCAGCCGGGTTTTATAATTTTAGAGCTGAAATAATTTCTGAGTATGCAATTTCTGAAGAAGTCTATCCTTGCCGCAGCTTCATTGTTTATCGTTTCTGCAACAGTTTTATCCTCCTGTGCCCCCAAAAGCAGTTGTGATACATTGGTTTGTCAGAACGGCGGCACCTGTGCTGCTGACTTTTGCAGTTGCGTCACAGGCTATGACGGCCCTCAGTGCGAAAACAAAATTACAGACCGGTACATCGGTACCTATGCCGGCTACACCCGTCCCCGCCTGGGGCAGCCCACACACAGCGACACCGTTGACGTGTATGTGGCCTCCAACCCGCTTACCCTGTCTGTTGTACGGAGAAGGGATCCGGCTACCATCTTTACCGGCCTGATTCAAAACCAGAACAATACCATTGTGGTCAATGACCTCGTGAACGAAAATGTCCGCACCGTAGTCAACATCAGCATCAAGAATGCCAACAGTGTCAACGCCACTAAAGTGCTGAACCTGAACCTGGTGACCTATATCAGCGGCATCAAAGACAACGAGCTGGAATTCAGCGGTGAGCTGATCAAGTAATACACTTACATTTGCATTTAGATAAGGGCGGCTTTGCTTGCCCTTTTTTTATAATCAATGAACGACCGTATCGATAAATTGTTGGCATTTTTGCAACAAAGCCCCGACGACCTTTTCCTGAATCATGCCCTGGCGCTGGAATACATCAAAGCCGGCCGCGAAAGCGAAGCACAGCAATTGTTTGAAAAGAACCTTGCCACAAACGGGGAATATGTTGCCACTTATTACCACCTGGGTAAATTGCTGGAGCGCACCTCTCAAACAACGGAGGCCATCGCCCTGTATGAAAAGGGTATGCAGGTAGCCCGTGCGGTAAAGGACAATCATTCCTATAATGAACTTCAGGCCGCCTACGAAGACCTGGCAGATCTGTAACAGCAATGGACCTGGAAAAAAAAGTACATCATTACTGGCAAAAGAATGGTTTTCCCGGGAAAAACCAGGCAGTGCTTGTGGCCGTAAGCGGCGGGCGGGATTCTATGGCCCTGGCCACTTTATTGCACCAATCCGGCAGCAGGATCGCCCTGGCGCATTGCAATTTCCAGCTGCGCGGTTCGGAGTCAGACCTGGATCAGCAACTCATCGAAGACTGGGCACAGGCAAGAAACATCCGCTTGCACACCATTGCTTTCGACACCCGGAAAGCAATGGAAGAACAGCATACAGGTGTACAGGAAACAGCCCGGACCCTGCGTTACGACTGGTTTCATACCCTGATCCGGGAATTCGGATACGCTGCCGTGGCGACCGCCCATCATGCACAGGACAATGCAGAGACCCTGCTCATCAACTTTTGCAAAGGCACCGGCATGGCGGGTTTGCATGGCATACCACCGAAAAACGGCGCTGTCATCCGCCCCCTACTATTCGCCACGCGTGAGGAGATCAACACTTTTGTAACAGAAAAGCAAATCCCATACAGGGAAGATGCATCCAATGCTTCGGTACAATACCTGCGCAATGCCGTCCGGCACCAGGTATTGCCCGTACTGGAGTCCGTATTTCCCCATATAGTCAGCCGGCTCAATGAGAACATCACACGCTTCACACAGGCGGAAGACATCTACCGGCAGGCCATAGCCGTCAAGGCAAAAAAGCTGGTAGAACAGCGTGGGGCAGATTTTTACATACCTGTCCTTAAGCTCAGTAAAGAGACAGCTCTTGAAACAGTGTGTTTTGAGCTGCTGGCCCCTTTCGGCTTTAGCCCCGCGCAGGTACCCGAAATACTCAAACTGTTGCACAGCGAATCCGGGCATTATATCAGCTCGGCCACACACAGGCTGATCCGGAACAGGATGTTTCTCGTCATCACAGCACACCGGACGGAAGATACAGACCTTATCTTAATCGATCAATTCCCGGCCTCGCTCAGCACCAGCGAAGCTACCTTCAGCTTCCGGACTGCCGCTTTCCGCAACAGGACACCCGATAACGCCGCAGACGAAGCCAGCCTGGACCTGGACAAAATCCGGCTGCCGCTGGTACTCCGGCGCTGGCGTACCGGCGACTATTTTTACCCCCTGGGTATGGGCATGAAAAAGAAAAAACTCGGTCGCTTCTTAATAGATCAGAAAGTACCTTTGCATCAGAAAGAACGCTTATGGGTACTGGAAAGCGACCGGAAAATTATCTGGATTGCAGGCATGCGGATCGATGAGCGCTTTAAACTCACCGAAGCCACAAAAAATGTCCTGCAAATTAAGATGACGAATGCATAAAAATTCCGAACCAATCAGTACTTTTGCCGATAAAACAGAATATATTCTATTATGAAAATAATTTGCGTTGGGCGTAACTATGCAGAGCATGCTAAAGAGTTGAATAATGAAGTTCCCACCGAACCGGTTATTTTTCTAAAACCCAAAACGGCGCTACTCGTTGACGGGAAGCCGCTTTATTACCCCGAGTATACCAACGATCTCCAGTACGAATGTGAACTTGTAGTGAAGATATGCAAGAATGGGAAATACGTACAGGAGCGTTTTGCCCATAATTACTACAAAGAAGTAAGCCTGGGGATCGACTTTACTGCACGCGACCTGCAGCAACGCCAAAAAGAAAAAGGCCTGCCCTGGGAAATTGCCAAAGCATTTGACGGATCGGCTGCCGTAGGCGATTTTATTACTGCAGGCAATGGGGTATCCAACCTGCAATTCGAATTGCAGGTAAACGGAGAAGTCCGCCAACAGGGCAATACAGCCGATATGCTGTTTTCCGTAGACAAGATCATAGCCTATGTATCCCGCTTCTTTACGCTGAACATCGGCGACCTGATTTTTACAGGTACACCACAGGGGGTGGGTTCACTGAGTGTCACGGATGAACTGACCGGGTATTTGGAAGGGGAAAAACTTCTAAATTGCACCATTAAATAACGTTCATGCAAAACATCAAACTGCTGGCAGCATTCCTGCTTTTATCCCTGACAACACAGGCCCAGAAACAGGCGCCCAGGATCGGGTGTAAAGATGCTACCCTGCTGGTACAATCGACGGAGCAAAAAGAAAACCTGGGTAAACAGGGCTTTGAAGTTTTAAACGATGCCATGCTGAGCATGGATTCCAGGGAAGAATTCCCCATCGTGGTGCGCATGCAGGCAGGCGTATACTACCAGATCGTATTCCTGGGCAATACCCGCAGTAAAAACATGGATCTTGATCTTTACGATACGGATCAGAAAGTGATCCTGCATAAAGACCAGCAACCCCTGAACCAGACCTCAAATGTGATCTCCTTTTCCTTCACTCCTGCAAACAGCGGCGACTATACCTTTATGCTCAGCCAGGCGATGAAACAGGAAATGTTCAAGGCCCGGCAAAGTGTTTGCGGCAGCTTTACCATCTTTCGCCTGAAACAAGCTAAATAACCTATATCCGTGGCAGCAGTACAGATAGAAAGCAGCTGGGGTGAAGCACTGGCAGATGAATTTTCAAAACCTTATTTCGGGCAGATCGTATCCTTTCTCAAAGCGGAGAAAGCTGCAGGAAAAGTGATTTATCCGAAAGGAAGCGACATCTTCAACGCTTTCAACTATACCCCTTTTGATGCTGTAAAAGTGGTCATTATCGGCCAGGATCCTTACCACAACCCCCACCAGGCCAATGGTCTTTGTTTTTCCGTGAGTGAAGGCGTCCCTCCCCCTCCGTCGCTGGTCAATATGTACAAGGAGATCAAAGACGACCTGGGTCTGCCCATACCGGCAACCGGCGACCTGAGCAAATGGGCCAGGCAAGGCGTATTGCTGCTCAATGCCACACTCACCGTAGAGGCGCACAAACCCAACTCCCACAGCGACATCGGCTGGCAGACCTTTACCGATGCCGTGATCCGGAAAGTAGCGGAAGAGAAGAAGCATGTGGTGTTCCTGCTTTGGGGCAAATTTGCACAAGGGAAAGCCGCATTGATCAATGCGGATCACCACCTGATCCTCAAAGCAGCCCACCCCTCGCCGTTTTCAGCATACAATGGCTTCTTCGGTTGCAAACATTTCAGCAAGACAAACGAGTTCCTGCATGCTAATAAATTGCAAACGATAGACTGGTCCCTGTAAAACGATTAAACCCGGCAATCATTTCCCCGTCTATAAAGCAATCGTTTATTAGTTCATTAATTAAAAACATTGTTTTATGAAATCCTCAATCGTTTTAGCAGCTTTTGCCTTATTGTTTTCTGTAAGCGCCTCTGCGCAGCATATTTACAAAACCAATGCACGCCAGCAGGCCCGCGTTCACCAGGGCATGCGTTGCGGCACCATTACACCGGCCGAACACAGGGCCATCAAACGCCAGCAGCAGGATGTACGTCTTGCCGTCAGAGTGGCCAAAAGCGACGGTGTCATCACCCCTTCAGAACGCAGGATCATCCGCAGGGAACAGATGCAGGCCAGCAATACCATCTACAATGCAAAGCACAACAATTACCGCATGAGGTAATCTTAAAAAAAACATTCACCCGGTTTATCCGCAAAACGTGGAGCTGCAGGTATGCGGCTCCACGTTTTTTACTGTACTTTGCAGTGATGAATTTTCTGAAAAACCTGGCCGGCAGGGTGTATCTCTGTTATTTTTTACTGTTGTTCATCCTGACGATGCTGCCGGCTTACATTGCTGTGCTGCTGATCCGCAGGCTGCCCGATCCCAAAAGGAGTATCGCGCTGCACCGCATCTTCAAAGCATGGATGGGTACATTTATGCCACTGGCTTTTTGCCCGGTACGCCGCCAGGGAGCGCAGTATTTCGAAGCAGGTAAGACCTATGTTGTCGTCTGCAACCACAATTCCTTCATAGACATTCCGGTCAGCAGCCCCTGGATACCCGGCGCCAACAAAACCCTTGCCAAAATAGAAATATCGAAAGTACCCCTGTTCGGCACTATTTACAAAACCGGTACCATACTGGTAGACAGGCAGGATGAGCAAAGCCGTAAACAAAGCTTTGCGGCCATGCGCCAGACACTGCAGATGGGCCTGCACCTTTGCCTGTACCCCGAAGGCACGCGCAACAAATCAGACGAGGATCTTCAGGCTTTCCAGGATGGCGCTTTCGTGGTGGCCATCAGGGAGCAGGCGCCGATTATACCCGCGCTTATTTTCAATACCGGTAAGATCCTGCCCCATACCAAAAAATTCTGGGCCAGGCCCAGCCCTATCCCCTTCCATTTTTTACCGGCCGGATCCACAGAAGGCATGACCCTGCGCGAGCTGCCGGAATTGAAGCAGAAAGTGTGGGACCTCATGAATGAGTATTATAAACAACATAAATAGATCAGGATGCAACTCAGCTTTTCCATTGTTGGTACAGGGAATATGGCCTGGTTTCTCGCAGAGCGCTTAAGCGCGGCAGGACATCATTTCGAAGGGATCTATGGCCGCAACCTGCTCGCCGCTCAAGAGATCGCTGCGCAATACCCGACCCTCATCTACACGTCGCTGGCAGAAATACCCGACCGGGAACACCATATTTGCCTGCTGGCGGTAAAGGATGATGCCCTGCCGGCTATCGCAGCGCAATTGCGCTTTCAGGAAACAAGCCTGGTCCACACTGCCGGTTCCGTATCTATAGCGGTACTGGCCCCTTCAGCAAAACATTATGGCGTGATCTGGCCCGTGTATTCCATCACCAGGAGCAGGCATTTCCTAAGGCAGGATGTACCCCTGGTGACCGAATCCAATGACGGCAGCACACTGATCGGCACACTTGCCGGCAGCATATCCGGCCTCTCGGGCGCTATGGGAGAAGCGCAGCGCTTTCAGCTGCACCTGTCAGCTGTATTCGCCAATAACTTTACCAATCACCTGATCGCAGTGTCGGAACAGTTATGTGCCGGCCAGCATATTGCTTTCGATTACCTGAAACCACTGATAGAACAAACCTTTGAACGCCTGCAACACCAGTCTCCCCAAAACCTCCAAACGGGACCTGCCATCCGTGGCGATGAGGCAACACAGCAAAAGCACAGGGACCTGCTGAAAGATCAGCCGGAACTTGCCGCAGTATACCAGAGCTTATCAATATCCATAAGAAAGATGTATGAAAACCATGAGCAATAAACGGCAGTATCGTTTACCTTTGCGTGCAAAATACAGGCCGAACTAAATGTATACGTTAAAGATAAACTTCGAGCAGGAAGGTCTGGAACCGGTCACACTGGAAAACATACAGGGGGGACAAAGCGTACTGGAAGCATTGCTCGATCATAATATAGAATTACACCATAACTGTGGCATGGTCTGCGGATGCAGCACCTGCCATCTGTATGTCAATGAAGGCGAAGCGTTCTTCCCCGAGATCACGGACCGCGAAGAAGACTTTATCGACAGGGCACGCAACCCGAGTATCAATTCACGCCTGGGTTGCCAGTGTATCCTGAATAAGGATGAACAAGGCTTTGTGACCGTAACGCTCCCGGATCAGTCTTTGATTTACGGGGACTAAAAAAAATGCTCCCTATTTTTTTACTTTTTTTATACAACAACAATGTACGAACCGCCGATTCACTGGAACGACTATGAAGATATAGCCCTCAAGCTCTACGAAAAATTCGGGGATGAGTTTGATGAAAGCAAAATTTACCGCATCCGCTTCACCGACTTGCTGGAATGGGTATTGAGCCTCCCGCACTTTGAAGGGAAAAGGGAAGAATCTAATGAAGGCCACCTGGAAATGATCCAAAGCAGTTGGGTGTATGAATGGCGCGATAATCAGAAATAAATGAACGTACTATCCCTTTTTCAAACGGTAAAGACCTTCGTATTTGATATTGACGGGGTACTGACCGATGGCAACCTGCTGATTACCGAAACCGGAGACCTGCTGCGGCAGATGAATATCCGGGACGGCTATGCCATTGAGCTTGCTGTAAAAAAAGGATACCATGTCTGGATCATCAGTGGCGGACGGCAGGAAGCCCCCTGCATCCGGCTCAGGAAGCTTGGCGTCACTGAAGCGCATTTCTGCGTACCGGACAAAAAAGTACTGCTGCAGCAACTGTTTGAAAAATACGCTGCCAACCCTGCCACAGCTTTATATATGGGAGACGATATCCCGGACTATGCCGTGATGCAACTCTGCGGCATACCCTCCTGCCCTGCAGATGCCGCCCCGGAAATCAAATCGCTCGCCCATTACATCTCCCCCTTCAACGGCGGAAAAGGCTGTGTACGGGATGTCATTGAAAAAGTCCTGAAACTGAACGGGCATTGGGACCTGCCTGTTTAATGAATAATGGTTAATGAATAATGATTAATGGTGAATGGGGGCACAACATGCCAGGATAAAACATCTCAATTCAACATTAAGAAACATTAAGCATTCAACATTCATCCGGTTCAACAGTAAACATCAGGCATTCAAACGTGCGATGAATAATGATTAATGCTTAATGGTTAATGGGGGCACAACATCATTTTGATTAAATACAGCGCATCAACACAGCAAACACTCTCATGAAACAGGCAACATTGAGTATTCAATATTTCATCTGAATATGAGCACCCGTAACTTCAATTAAGCAGTAAACATCAAACATTCAACATGTCAATTGAAGGCTGAGCACCCGTAACTTCAAGTAAGCAGTAAACATCAAACATTCAACATGTCAATTGAAGGCAGAGCTTCATCTGCAAGCGCTATCAGGCATTCAACATGATTCATGCTTCACTGCTGAAAAGCTATACTTTCGCCAGCGATCCTTTCAGGAAGTCGATTACTTTTACCTCTGTTGCATCCACACCCCTGAGCTTTGCCAGTTCGGTAGAAACATAGTCCGTGAGGTGAATAAAATAGAAAATGCGCTCCCAGTAATTATCGCCCTTTGAGAAGACCTCCAATATATTCGGGGTGTATTGCCTGAAGACCTTCTTGTTGATCTCCATACGCATCTGCACGCGTTCATAGTCATTCTCATTGCGCAGCATCACGACTACTTTATTCGGATCTTTATCTTTCCATCCAACCAGTTCGTTATGGTTCATTTCCGGGATGACATGATGCCAGGTCAGTATCTTGCTGTTTTCATTGAGTTGCTGCCGGAAGCGGATCGCCATACCCTCATAGTCCGCTGCAGAATAGATAACCGGCAATTTTCCGTTTAGTTTACCTGCGATGGCCTTAGCCTTTTTGCGGATATCTTTTTCTTCCTGATCGAGCAGCGCTATAGCCGCCGGAATATCCTTGGCAAGCACATTTTTGATCAGACCGAAATGCTCAAATGTCCTGAGCACCTGCAGCATCGAATACCCGATACAGGCCCTGGGCGGCATACCTGACGGCAACAGGATACAATCTACTTTTTTCTTTTGTGCAATCTCTGCAATTTTTCCGCCTGAAGTGATGCAGACCACAGTGGCCTTCACCTTAATGGCTCTGTTCAGCGCTGCAACAGTTTCTTCGGTATTGCCGGAGTAGGAAGAAACAATCACCAGCGAATCCTTTCCAACAAAAGCAGGCAGAAAGTAGTCTTTATTGACCAGGAAAGGAACCTTTATTTTATCGAAAACATAATTCTGGACGATGGATCCGGCAATGCCGCTTCCGCCAAGACCAGTGAGTATAATATTATTGAACTTACTATTTTTTGCTGCAGTAAATTTGTAGGT
>JAEUVW010000251.1 GCA_016786525.1 Chitinophagaceae bacterium | reverse complement strand
CAAGGAAGATCATAGGGCCGGCGTACTTCGGTGTAGAGAGAGGCATAACATCGGGGTTTTGCGAAGACAATGATAAATGAGATTTTCTGCTCTTTCAAATCTTTGCGCCAACAGCGCTCTTTTTGTGCTTATTTGCTGTGCCTGCGCTTTAAAGGATTCAGCTCGTCTATCTGTTTAAACGTCCAGTCTGTAGCCGTCCGCACCAGCCTGGGCGCCGGGAAACGGACGCCGGTGTAGAGTGCTATGCCATAGAAACTTTTGTCCAGCTGAATGCCGGAAAGTTTACTGCCGTATTGCTCTGAAAACAGGTTAAGGCCCATGAACCAGTACCGCGTATTGAACGATAAACTGATATGGTACAGTACACCCAGCGACAGCACCGTACTATTGGTCTCCTGCTCGCTGAACTGCGGCAGGATAAAGGTGCGGTCCTGTACAAAACTGATCCCGATGACAGGCCCGGCGATGGCGGATAGCTGCAGCTGATGCCGGAACAAAGGAAGCGAACCTGCCATCAGTAAGCGGGCATTGCAATCCAGGTAACGGGTCCGGCCCGCAAACGAATCTGTGCCGGGCACCGTGTTGCTGTAGACAATGTGATTGATGCCCAGGCCGGGGATAAAAGAGTAGCCCGGTTTGAGCTGGCGTTCCCGGCAGGAGTACACGGCTGATTCGGAAAATTTTTTACACACATTGTACGATAACTGCACGCCATACAGTACAGACTGTAAATTATTGAGCTGGATATAAGGCTTACCCGGCCTCCAGGACGTGTCGAAGTCGCCGGTGTTTTCCAGGAAATAGCCTTTTGAGCGCTCATAGCTGACACTCAGGCCCAGGGGGCCCAGGCCAAAATCATAACCAAAGGATTTTCGTGTATTCCTGCCCGTGAGGGCCGATATATCGGGGTTTAAATAATCGGGTGAAATCCCGTATTTGAAGGCCATGCCCCTGTACTCTACTTTGAGGAACTGCTGCAGTGAGCGGCGCGGGCTCAGAAACAAGACATTCCGGCTGCTGACATCGGTGAGCACAATAGCTGAATTGTTGGTTTGCAGGCCGGTGCTCAGGTGCAGTTGCCCGGGATACTTCAGGATATACGGGGTATCCGCCCGGCCGGCCCGGGCGCTGATACCGGGCTGTATCCAGCATAAAAGGAGCAGGCAGCTGGCCCATATATGTTTTATCGGCATCGGGTATCTTATGTATCAAAAGTAAGGATAATGCATGCCATTCGTAAAGCTTAGCTGTGACACTATAAAGAGTACCGCTTGAGCATTGCACCTGTATGCAGGCTGCTGAAGGGGCCTCTGTTATTCCCGCCTGGATCGTTCAGGGTAGGCTTTTTCAAACATCTCCCTATGCCGGAAGATAGTGTGCACTTTGCTGTTGTTGATGATAAAGGAATGGAACTCATATCCTTCATACTCTTTATAGTCTTCTGTATGCCCCCTGTAATTGGTGATGAAATAATCGGCATCCACCGGATCGCTATAGCTGATGCGTGTGTCTTTATACAGTATCCGGGTATTGATTTCAGACGGGGTGCCTACTTTGCCGGTTACTTTTATATGTTTAGACGTATCGTGAGCCAGGATGTAGTCCAGGGACTGGTTGAAATTTACGCCCCAGTAGTCCATTTCGTAGTTTTGCCGGATGTATTCAGGTGTTTTGGTGGTAAAACTGTTGAAATAAATGTTGCCAAAAGGATGCTGGCTGATCATGGAGCAGGCTTGTAAACCAATCAGCAAAAAGGAAAGCCCATAGACCAGCTTCCTGTTTACTTTAGCCTGTAAATAGTAAATTCCTAAAACGGCCAGAAGGATAAAGGGCACATACAGGAAAAAAAGCTGACGCCAGGCATCATACAGTACCGAGTGCAACACGATAACGGCAGCGATAGGAACAATAAGCGAGACCAGGGCAAGAACGATATTGCGTTCAGGGACATTTCCAAGGTACCGTAATGGCCTCCGGATCAGTATGCCTAAAGCAACTGCTGTGCCGAACAGGCCTATGATAATATAGAATACAGGAGTCGTGATGCCCATCCATAGCGGAGCATAAAACCAGGGTAATTCCGTCGCCTTTATGAGCTTCCCTTTTAATAAGACTTCGCCGGGCCAGCGAAACTTCGACATGTTGATAAAGGCTTCAGCAAAATTGTGCAAGGGGTCTATCCATAGGTAAGGCCAGGAAATATAAAGCGTGGTGATGGTAAAGCATATAAACAGCAGGAAGCCGGCTGTGGTGTTCAGAACTTTCCGCCCCTGAATCCCATCGGTGATGATGTCGATGAGAAAAAATACAAAAACGCAGGAAAAGAACAAAACACCCATAATGCGGGCATTGATCAGTAATCCTGTGAAAATGCCCAGGATCAAAAAATGCAGCTTCTTATGCGATTGAAAAGCTTTGGCTGACCAGTACAGGCATATCGCATACAATGCAACAAAAGGGATATCTTTCGTGTTGTAAAAAGAGTCAGTGTAGATGCGGGGATGCAAAAAATACAGCAGGGTGCCAATCGCAGCGAGCATTTTATCTTTGAGCAGCAGCCGTATCAGTTTGTAAATGGCCAGACCGCCCAGCAGGAAGAACAAATGAGTAACAAGATGCCTCATCTGGTAGATGTCTTTATCCTTTTTGGAGGACATGTTTTTTTCAACAATAATCAAGGGCAATTCGAAGGCAACCCCATAGTCTTTATCGCGCCACTCGAGCAGCTCCTTGCTATCTTTATAGATATACTCGTGGGAGATCATGCCCGTTCTTCTCTGTATCTCTTCGTCCCAGCCAATACCGAAATCCTTATAGATAAAAAGACCGACTACCAGGAATATGGCAAAAATAAGCAACTGTACATAGTCGGGTTTTGGTATATGGTTAAGCCTCATTATGAGTAAGGAATATTTAGGATATAGCGATGAGCAAATATATTGAGATTGCTACAAGCTGCCCTCTTGTTTTTATCGGAGAGTTAAAGCGTACAGGCTAAGGGCAGATAAGGCATAAAAAAAGCCGCCTCCTCAGAGACGGCTTTTGGAAAATTCAGGCCAGGTACTATTTGGAGATCAGTCCTGCGAAGTATTTCACAGTACGTACCAGCTGAGATACATAGCTCATTTCGTTGTCATACCAGCTTACGGTTTTCACCAGTTGGTTGTCGCCTACAGTCACCACTTTGGTTTGTGTAGCATCGAACAGGGAACCGTAAGAGATACCGATGATATCGCTGGAGACGATCTCGTCTTCGTTGTAACCGAAGGATTCGTTTGCCGCAGCTTTCATCGCAGCATTGATTTCTTCAGCAGTGGTTTTCTTACCCAATACTACGGTCAGTTCAGTCAGGGAACCGGTTACGGTCGGTACGCGTTGTGCACCGCCATCCAGTTTGCCTTTCAGGTCGGGCAGCACCAGGCCGATGGCTTTGGCAGCACCGGTAGAGTTGGGAACAATATTTTCAGCAGCAGCACGTGCGCGGCGCAGATCGCCTTTCGCATGCGGAGCATCCAGTGTGTTCTGGTCGTTGGTGTACGCGTGTACGGTAGTCATCTGGCCTACTTTGATCTCAAAGTTGTCGTGCAGCACTTTTGCCATAGGAGCCAGGCAGTTGGTGGTGCAGGATGCGCAGCTGATCACGGTTTCAGAACCGTCCAGGATGTCGTGGTTTACGTTGAATACAACCGTTTTCAGGTCGCCTGTAGCCGGAGCAGAGATCACCACGCGTTTGGCGCCTGCGGTGATGTGTGCTTTTGCTTTTTCAGCATCGGTAAAGAAGCCGGTACATTCCAGTACTACGTCTACATTGTGGGTGCCCCAGGGAATTTGTGCGGGGTCTTTCTGAGCATAGATTTTGATCTCGTTGCCATTCACAGTGATGGAGTTTTCTCCATGACTAACGGTAGCATTGAAACGGCCCTGCGCAGTGTCGTATTTCAACAGGTGTGCAAGTACATTAGGTTGGGTAAGATCGTTGATGGCAACAACTTCTACGCCTTCCATATTGCTGATCTGGCGGAAAGCCAAACGGCCGATACGTCCGAAACCGTTGATGGCAACCTTTACTTTACTCATATTGTTTTTAGGTATTAATGAATGATTAAATTGAAATTGGGTGCAAAGGTAGGGTAATTTTATGGTTAGATTAAAGGATTTTCTAACGGCATGAGGGGGCATACACGGCTTTTTAGTACTTTCACACCTTATTTTAAGGAAAGTTTATGTATCGACTTTTATGCTGGTGCCTGCTGCTGCTCCCCGCTGTTGCAGCAGCCCAACCCAAAGCTGAAAAAGCAAAAGTGCTGAATGACAATAGCTACCGCAGTAGTAAAAATCCCTATTACTGGAAAAACCGCAGACCGGACAGTGCTTACTGGCAACAGGACGTGCATTACACGATACAGGCAGCCATAGACGAGACCGACCACCGTATAGACGGGCAGCAAAGCCTGGAATACTGGAACAATTCTCCGGACACCTTGCGTTTCGTTTATTTTCATTTGTTCCAGAACGCCTTTATCAAAGGCTCGCACCTGCACGAGCTGGAGTCCAATAACAAAATAAAGACCCGCCTGGGCAAGAAAGAGGCAGAGGGCAAAGGCATCGTGATCGAAAGTATTAGCGGTGAAAAGCAGGCGCTTACCGTGGAGCTGGACAATACCATTATGAAAGTCTACCTGCCCACGCCCCTGCTGCCGGGGGGCAAAACATCCTTCGACATTCGCTTCAAGACCTATTACGACCGGGGTGCTACCCGCCGCCGCATGCAGCTGTATGATGCCTGGGGCTTTATGCATTACAACGGGGTGCAATGGTTTCCGAAGATCTGCGTGTACGACCGTAAATTCGGCTGGGATACTTACCAGCACCTGAACAAAGAATTTTACTCCGACTTCGGCAGCTATGATGTTGCGCTGGACTTCCCGTCCAACTATGTGCTTGAGGCTACCGGTATGATCCAGAACCGCGATGAGGTGCTACCCAAAGAGCTGCGCGAGAAGCTGGATGTAAAGAATTTTGCCGGCAAACCCTGGAATGAAAAGCCGTCCGTCATCACCGAGTACAAAAAGGGCGAGCGCAAGACCTGGAAATACCATGCCGACAACGTACACGATTTTGCCTTTACGGCCGATCCGTCCTACCGCATCAGCACAGAGTACTGGAATGGTATAGAATGTGTCGGTATTGTACAGGAACCGCATGCTTCCGGCTGGCAGAAAAGCGGTGAGCTGGTGGCGAAGATCATCAGGACCTTTTCTGAAGACATCGGTATGTATGCTTATCCCAAAATGGTGGCTGCCGATGCCAACGACGGAATGGAGTACCCGATGCTGACCCTGGACGGCGGACGCGCACCCGGCTACAATGGCTTGCTGGTGCATGAGATCGGCCACAACTGGTTCTATGGTATGGTAGGCAGCAATGAAACGTACCGCGCGGCCATGGACGAGGGCTTTACCCAATTCCTGACCGCCTGGGGCCTGAGCCGTATCGATGGCAGGATAAGCCCCCCGGCAAAAGGTAAATCCAAATGGCGCAACCGCTTTGCCGAAGAAACGGACGTCCGGGATAAATCGGTTTTTAATGCCTATCATTACGATGCTCTGAATAAAGAGGAAGTACCGCTGAATACGCATTCAGACGACTTTAACGGCGCATTGGGGCATGGCGGAGGCTACCGGCAGGTGTATTACAAAACGGCTTCCATGCTGTACAACCTGCAATACACGCTGGGGGATTCCCTGTTCAGTGCTGCGATGAAACACTATTTCTCGCAGTGGAAAATAGCGCACCCGTATTACGAAGATTTTAAAAATTCCATCATCCGGTTTACCCATGTGGACCTGAACTGGTTTTTCGACCAGTGGTTTGAAACGACCAAGACGATCAACTATTCCGTTGGCCGGATCAGGAACCTGCCCGGGCCCGACAATTATGCCATCAAATTCAAACGCAAAGGCGAGATGCAGATGCCGCTTGACTTTACCGTGACGGCAAAAGACGGGCAGCAATACGATTTTTCGATCCCCAATACCTGGTTTGCCAAAAGTACCCCGGCCACAACGCTGCCGAAATGGTATGGCTGGGATAAGCTGCATCCTACGTACACGGCAACGGTATCCATTCCCCAAGGTATCCGTTCGGTACAGATCGATACCAGCAACAGGCTGGTGGATGTAAACATGCTGGATAATTATAAGACGCGCGGACTGCCCTTCGCCTGCAAAGCCATGAAGGTAAAGCTGGATGGCGGGGTTGCCAATTCCTGGGACCGGAAACATTACCGTCTTTATGTGCGGCCCGACCTGTGGTGGAATGCGGTAGATGGCGTCAAAGCCGGTGTACATGTTGAAGGCGACTACCTGTTCAGCCGGCACAAACTGGACGCTACATTCTGGTGGAACACGCATGTCGGCCAGCTGGACAAGTACCTGGTCTACACCAACCAGAACTGGTACGATCGGTACGCGCCGTTCAACTATTCTGTTAACTACGTAAGCCCGCTGAGCCTGGCCAATCCCAAACTGCAATTGTTCATCAACTCCCGTTTCCTGGATGGGCTCTGGTACCACCGTGGCGGTTTCAGCTGGGCAATGAACCGGAACAATACCGTGGAACTCAGCGGACAGACCATGTGGCGGCCCCTGAGCTACGATAAGGATTACCTGCTGTTCCCGCACGAATGGAGCAGCCGCAAGGCCCTGGCCAACAGTTCGCTGAATGCGTCCTGGCTGCATACCTACCCCGGTAAAAACGGTGGGGGCTCTTACCGCTTCTCTGTGCGGGCTCCGCTGATCACCGGCAACAGTGCGGAGGCCTTTAACTATGGTTATGCGCAACTGGAAGTGATCGATAATAAACGCTTCGGGAAATTTGAATTGCGCACCCGCCTGTTCGGTCGCTATGGCGTGGGCAGCAACGTGCCATATGAATCGGCGCTGTTTGCCGCCGGTGCGAATCCTGAAGAGATGATGGAAAATAAGTATACCCGCAGTGTGGGCCTGGTGCCCACAGAATGGACTTCGGACATCTCCCGCTACAACACCAATCATTTTCAATACGGGGGCGGGCTGAACCTGCGCGGCTACAGCGGCTACTTTATGGCAGATGAGCGCAACGGTGAGATCCTGATCGCCTATAAAGGGCGCAGCGGCGCGGCCTTGAATGCAGAACTGGACTTCGGTAATTATATGAAGCTGCGCCCTAAATTTACCCGCAACTGGCTGGGCGCGGCTGTGTATCTTTTTGCAGACGCAGGTGTGATGCAGCTGAGCCGGTATGACAGCCTGGCTACCTACTGGAATGCCAAACCGACCAATATGCTCAGCGATGTGCGTGTAGACGCCGGCCTGGGTATCGCCCTGACGATCCGCAAATGGGGTGTGTTCGACAAGGCAAAACCCCTGACGCTTCGCTTTGATATGCCTTTGTTCCTGAACCGTCCGCCTTACGCCAACCCGCAATACTTCAACCTGAGGTATGTAGTCGGTGTGAGCAGGAGTTTTTAAGTAAGGATAAACACGGCGGAATATGGCAGAACAGCAACGGAATACCTGGCAAAAACTGTACCGGAAACCGGCGGCTTTTGCGGCGATGTGCCTGATTGCTGTAACGATTGTTGTGGCGGTATTTGCCTATGCCCTGGCGCCGGATGCCTCGCCGGATGCGAACCGTATGATCGTGGAGCTGGGCGCCCGCAAACCGGGCTTTACCAAGCAATTGCTGTTGGTGCCCCGCAAACAGGCCGCTGCCGCTTCAGGCAGCAGTTTCTGGACGGGCAAGCCGGACCGTTTTTACTATGTACCCGTCAATGCTTATTCCTTTGAGCAGAAGGGAGTAGTGGTTACGCATTTCATCGATGAAGGCCTGCAGGATACCTTGCGTTATACATTTTCCGAATTGCTGCCCGCTAGCCTGCTATCGGCGCCGGTAGCGCAGCAGCAGGAGTTTATCCGCAGGGAGCGGATGCGGCAGCATACCTTTTACCTGGGCAGCGACCGCTACGGCAGGGATATCCTGTCCCGTTTATTGATCGGCTCGCGTGTCAGCATTGCTGTGGGGATTATCGCCGTGTTGCTTTCCTTGTCTATCGGTGTGTTCCTGGGCGCTGTAGCGGGTTACTTTGGCGGTAAGGTAGACAGTTTCGTGATGTTTATTGTGAACATTTTCTGGTCCGTGCCGACCCTCTTGCTGGTCTTTGCGCTCACGCTGACCCTGGGCAAAGGCTTTATGGAAATTTTCGTAGCGATCGGGCTGACGATGTGGGTCGGTGCCGCCCGCCTGATCCGCGGGCAGGTGCTGGTGATCCGGGAAATGGATTACGTGACGGCGGCCAGGGCCATTGGCGCCAGCCATACACGCATCATTGTGCGGCATATTTTACCCAACATTGCCGGGCCGCTGATCGTGATCGCCGCCAGTAATTTTGCAGCGGCCATACTCATCGAAGCAGGCCTGAGTTTCCTGGGCATCGGCATACAACCGCCCCAGCCTTCCTGGGGCCTGATGATCAAGGAGCATTATAATTTCCTGGTGGCCAATCAACCCATGGCAGCCATTATCCCCGGCCTGGCCATTATGCTGCTCGTGTACGCCTTCAATATACTCGGCAACGCATTGCGCGATGTGCTGGATGTGCGGGCCTGAGCTGTAAAAAATTATCTTTACCTTTTCCGCTTATGCAACCTGATATTTCGATCCGTAAAGCCGTCGCGGCAGATTGCCCGGCCATGATGAACCTGATCCATGAACTGGCGGCCTATGAAAAAGCACCCGATGAAGTGACGGTGAGCCTGCAGCATTTTGAAGAAAGCGGCTTTGGAAAGCAGCCGGTTTGGTGGGCCTGGGTAGCAGAGGCCGAAGGGCAGATAGCCGGAATGGCCCTGTACTATATCCGTTACAGTACCTGGAAAGGGCAGCGCATGTACCTGGAGGATATCATTGTGTCAGAGCCGTTCAGGGGTAAGGGCATCGGGTCTATGCTGATGGATGCCCTGATCGATGAAGCGAGGCAGAAAGGCTTCAGCGGTATGCTCTGGCAGGTGCTGGACTGGAACGAAGCGGCCATCAATTTTTATAAAAAGTACAAGGCCGATTTTGACGGGGAATGGATCAATGTAAGCCTGTCTTTTTAAAACCCGTTTCGGTATGCCTGCACCATTGCCTGCCCTTAGTGAAGAGCGCATCGGTTCCCTCGACTTTATCCGGGGCATCGCCATCCTGCTTATCCTGTTCATCAATATAGAAGTATTTTGTTACCCCGATTCTTTCAGTCCTTTTCGCTACGGATTTGCCACAGCGTTGGACCAAACAGTGCGGTTCTGGGTTTACTTCCTGGTACAGGGCAAAGCGATCGATATGTTGTCCCTGCTGTTTGGCGCAGGCTTTTATCTCTTTATACAAAGGCTGGAACAAAAAGCTGTGGGAGTCCGGGCCCTGGATCTGTACGGACGCCGCCTGATCTTCCTGTTCCTGTTTGGTGCGGCGCATGCGTACCTGGTATGGGATGGCGATATCCTGTACCATTACGGTATCTGCGGCTTTTTCCTGATCCCGTTCCGCTCCCTGCCGGTGCGGCAATTGTTGCTGGTCCTGCTGGTGCCGGTCACGGTGCTTTGCATTAACCTCGTGGTGTTTACCGGCGATACGATCCGGCGGCAGCAGGAGTATGTACAGCTGGCGCACAAAGATTCTTCCTTGCGCAGTGAAGCGGAAAACCGGCAGATCAAAGAATGGGTGCAGGAAACAAGCCGGGGTGTCGCCGATACGGCAAAAACAGAGGCGGTGCGCAAAACGTACGCGGAGAGTATCCGGGAGAACGCGAAAGTGGTGAAACTGCACATGGGGAATATTGTAAACCGCGGTATCCTGTTCCGCACCTTCATTATGATGATCCTTGGAATCGTGTTGTGCAAAAGTGCTGTGTTTCGCAACTACAGGGCCTGGCGCCGGTATTGGCCTTTTACGTTTTTCCTGTTGCTGCTGGGTTTGCTGTTCAATTTTCATCGTTACGGGCAGGGCACCTACCGGTATTTTAAGCCCATCCTCAGTTTTGCACAGGCTTTCGAATTCCTGTTTGCAAAAGAGATACTGGCCCTGGCCTATGTCCTGCTGTTCAACGGGTTGTACCAACGCTTTTTCAGTAAGGGCAGCAGCTGGATCAGGAACATTGGTAAAACAGCGCTGAGCAATTATATCCTGCAAAGTATCCTGTGCGGGCTTATCTTTTACGGGTATGGCCTGGGTTATTACAACAAGGTATCGCGCAGCGGCCTGTTGCTGGTCATTGCAGCGGTCTGGAGTATTCAGCTTGTGCTGAGCGGTCTTTGGTTGCGGTATCACGCACAGGGACCCCTGGAAGCGCTGTGGCGCAGGCTGATCTATGGAAAAGCGAACCCGGACCGGTCATCTGCGCGTGCGAAGAGCTGAAGATAAGAAAAGTGCCTTGCTGCCCCTCAGTCCCGGAAATGATTTCTACAGGGACGGTATGATGCAGTTCCCGGAGCTGTCCTACAGACCTTTTCCCTCCCTTTTAGGGAAGTACCTGAGGAGGGGATATAAAAGCAGCCAGCCTGAAAGACATGTTTTCCACGGTCAGCTCTGATGACATTATCCGAAACGTTTCTTCGCCTTAAAAAGACAAGTACCGAAGAGGATGGGGCAGGCTGAACCGGTACTCCCGGATCGTTGTTTAGTAATGGGTGCGCCAATACGGTGGGGTCACCGGGCATTTATACTTTTTGATCTGTATGGAGATGTGGAACTGGGCCATCAGGTATTGGTCCCTGGTCGCGCTGGAGCCGCGCTGTTTTCCTTCGCGTCCTAAGGGGGCTGCAGGGTTTTTGATCAGCGAAGGGTCCTGGATGTAATAGACCGCATTGAGTGCGGTAGGGTCCGGAGCAAATTTATCCGCGCCTACATAGGTGGTGCTGACATCGTCCAGGTAATCGGTGTTCGTCAGCCTGTCGGTAATCTCCAGTCCTATATTCACTCCGGGCACTACCCACCATTTTACGCCGATGCCGATCGGGAAGCACATGGCCAGCTTATTGTACTTACGGTCGGCATATTGAGGGCCAAAATTCTGCCCTTCGGTACCCAATGGCTGCAGGTAGTATTTGTCGCCATTGTAACGGGTGTACGGGTTGTAATAAAAGCCGCCGATGCCCCCGGTGATGTAGGGGGTCCACTGATGCTCCAGGCTACCGGTTTCAAAGCGGAAGAAATTGAATTCGGCCTGCAGTGTCGCGTCAAAAATCTGGCTTTCAAAACTCAGGTTGCGCGTGTTTTGGTAGGCATTTTTATTATAGCTGTCCTTGTATCCTACCTGGGTATAGTTGGCCGAAAGGCGCAGCGCGAGGTAATGGTTGAGGTTGTAGCGCCCGAATATGCCAAAGTTGGCTTTGATGTGGTTAAAGCCGTAATTGTCGTTCAGGTCGCCGAAATATTGGGTTCCCCCGCCGGCAATACCATATTCTCCCCAGCTGTATACATTCTGAGCAGACAAGTGTGCAGCCCCTGCCAGCAGTAAAAAGAGTACAAATGCTGTTTTTTTGCGCATAATGTAAATGTACAGAAAAATTATTTACACCCTAAGCCAGTGGAATGTCTTCGCGCGAAGGGGTTACCCTGAAGGTGAAAAAGCGCTGCACCAGGTAGCTGAATACCGCCAGCACGATGATCGTAATGGTCTGGGAGGGGGTAGGGAAGATGTGCAATATGTTGATCAGGAGCTTTAGCAGCCAGTAGTTGAGCACAAAGCAGGTGGCCGTAAGCGCTATGTAGCGGAACAACTGTATGCGGCCACGCAGGTTAGACTCCTGGAACACTACGTACTTCGACAGGAGGAAGCCGATAGGAATGGTGACCGCAGAGGAAATAATGTAAGAGGCGATAGGGGCGGCAATAGGCCCCATATCGGGCAGGGGGATATCCTGCTTGCGCAGCAGGATATTGAAGCTGAACCAATAAATGAAGATATTCAGGAGCTGGTTGGAGCCATTGCAGGCCAGGTACCGGAACGTCTGCTGATCGATGATCCGCGCAAAGGGCGGATGGAAGAAATCGACAAAACGTAGTATGGTATTGCGGGCTTTGATGCGGCAGAATATTTACAAAAACAAGGTTGCAAATGTAACGTGAAATGGGCAGAGAAAAGTTTGTCGCAAAAAACTAAAAAAAAATTTGGAGAAATGAAATACTTATCTACTTTTGCAATCCCGAAAACAATTCGGTGTTAGTTCTTTGCAATACAAATTATAAGCCACTTTAGCTCAGCTGGTAGAGCAACTGATTTGTAA
>JAEUVW010000247.1 GCA_016786525.1 Chitinophagaceae bacterium | reverse complement strand
ATCGGCGCCGCCCATCTGCAATTGTACATTGTACTCCTGGTGCAGGTGCAGGAAGTCGTAGCCCTGGATCAGCTGGTAGGTAAATTCTGTAAAAGAAAGACCGGTCTCCATGCGCTTTTTCACGGAGTCTTTGGCCATCATATAATTGACAGTAATCAGCTTGCCCGCATCGCGGATAAAGTCGAGGAAAGAAAAGTTTTTAAACCAGTCGTAGTTGTTCACCATCACGGCAGCATTGGGTTTGCCTTCGCTGAAGTCGATAAACTTACTCAGCTGTTTGCGGATACCGGCGCAGTTGCGTTCTATCGTTTCATTGTCCAGCAGGTTACGCTCTGCGGATTTCCCGGTAGGATCCCCGATCATGCCGGTAGCGCCGCCGACCAGTGCAAAAGGTTTATGCCCTGCCTGCTGCAAACGCATCAGCAGGGTGATCGGCAACAGGCTGCCCACATGCAGGCTCTCGGCCGTGGGATCAAAGCCGATATAAGCGGCGGTCATCCCTTTTGCCAATAATTCTTCCGTACCGGGCATTATATCCTGTACGAGTCCGCGGGCCTGTAATTCCTGTATAAACGTCATGCTGAATGTCAAAAATTGAAGTGCAAAGTTATTTTGATTTTTTGATTTTTGAGGACGCTCCCGGAGGTAATTGTTGCCGGACCGGATCTATACGATTTTGTCCGCTAAGACCTGTAAGGTTTTGAAAACCTTACAGGTCTGGCAATTGCAGCCTTGCGATCTTTCCGCCCGGCCCTGCCAGGAAAACGGCCTTTCCCTTAGCGGCTTTTTGTACAACATGGAAGCTCAGTTTCGACACGGAATGCCAGTTCAGCCCCTGATCATCAGAAATATCCACCCCATTGATGCCGCAGCTCAGCAATACTTTTTTATCGAGGTAGAGCACACAGGAACGATAGCCTTTGGGGGCCTGCTGCGGATCCGCAAACACCGGTTTCCTGCGCAGATTAACGAGTATGCAGTTTCCGTTTGTATCACGGTCGCGCAGATAATCTCCCCCCACCACTACGGCCTTCCGTTTCCGGACAGCAATAGAATTGGCGCCCGTACTCTCTTTGCCCTGCAGCAAGGGCAGGGAATATACTTTTCCTTTGTAGTACAGCTTGGACAAAAGACCACCACTGGCAAAAATGTAGGGATGCTTCCGTTTGCCTGTAGCTTGTATATTGGTTCCGCTGGAAGCAAAGAAGGCTTCTCCTTTGCCCAGCGCTACCTGCTCCCCGGCTTTTACCCAGGTATCGCCAAAGTCTTTGCTGTCTGCGCGGAACAAATAGCCGCCAACAGGATCGCCGATCACTACACCCTTCCCTTTCCGGTCAAAGTCCATCGCATCGAGGAACATACCTTTTGTACTGTCTTCAAATACCTTTTGCCAGCTTTGCCCGCCGTCTTTTGTTCTTAAGATGATGGCCGGTTCGCCAATGCCCATGATCAGTGCCGTATGGGCATCAAAAGCATGAATATCCCGGAAATCACGCTGTTCGTAGCCGGGCACGGTAAGCCAGGAAAAATGCTGCCCGCCGTCCGTGCTGCGTGCCACAGATCCTTTGCTGCCGCTGCACCAGATGGTCTGTTCATCCACTACACTCAGGCCCCGGATGCTGACATTGCGGCCGCTGTCGAGCAGTGTTATTACCGGTGTTTGTGCCAGGGACAGCTTACAGGCTAACAGCAGGAAAAGCAAAATGGTTTTTTGTAGGTTCATGATTTTTTTAAAAGGACTCTGATTGGTTACACTACACAAAAGTAAAACGGGCGTTTATAAATTACTGTAGAGATCCCTCCCGGCGTCTGAATGACAGCTCGCTTCATTTCCAGATATATTTCAAAACCTGTAAGATTTCAAAGCCCAGCTTATCAGGAGGGTTTTCAAAACCTTACAGGTTTATGATTGACGCCTTACCCAACCCACCCCGACCAGTATTTTCCTGCGACCTTGTCTTTTCCGCCCCTCCCGGGAGGGGAATGATGTATGCGCACGCTTATAGATTTACAAGACCGCACAATCATCGTTATCTCTTCTTTAAAGGTTCCAGCAGGTATTCCAATCCATTCAGTTTGATCTCGTAAATCGTCTGCAGCAAGACCCCCAGCCTGCCCGCCGGAAAACCTTTGCGCTGGAACCATTCCAGGTAGGCTACAGGCAGGTTGCACAACAAGGTGCCCTTGTATTTACCGAATGGCATGGGCATCTTCACTACATCGAGTAATAATTGAGGATCAGGATTCATTAGCGTGTATGTTGCAAAAAGGTCTCAACAAATTGCTGAGACCTTTTGCGTTGTTGTAAAAAAGATACTAGCTGCAGCCCGTTGTCGTACCGCAATTCGGGCACATATAGCAGGTACCGTTGCGCAGTGTAATATTACCGCAATTGCTGCAGGCCGGGGCATCGGCGCTGGTGCCCATCAGTTTTTTGGTTTCAGCGCTCACATTGGCCACTACAGGTTTTACCGGCGACACTTTTACCGCGGGTGCTGCTTTGTGCTGCGGAGCGGTAACCCGCACCTGCGAAAGCTCTTGTTGCATGGTCGGGATACTATGGCGCAGCCTGTCTTCGTCCACCACGTGCACCAGGTCGTCACGGTCCAGGTATTCGTAGGCCAGCACACGGAACACATAATCCAGTACGGAGGTAGCTGTTTTGATGTTCGGGTGCTCGACCATACCACTGGGTTCGAAGCGGGTAAAGACAAATTTGTCTACGTATTCTTCCAGCGGCACACCATACTGTAAGCCTACAGAAACGGCTATCGCAAAGCTGTTCAGCAGGCTGCGCATCGTCGCTCCTTCTTTAGCCATATCGATAAAGATCTCGCCGAGGGTCTGGTCGCCGTATTCGCCGGTACGCAGGAAGATGGCCTGACCGCCCACTTTGCTTTTGAAGGTATAGCCCCTGCGTTTTGCCGGCAGCGTTTTCCTTTCGACAATGCGGCTCAGCTGGCGTTTGAGCTGTGTATCCGGGCTGGCCTGTACACGTTTGTTTACCTCTTCCAGCAGCTCATCGATGGTCAGCTGGCCCAGGTCGATGATCTGGCTTGCAGCAGGTGCTTCTTCCGTAGCCGCCTCTGTTTCTTCTGTTGTTGTTTTTTTCTTTTTATCGCTCTTGTTGCTCAGGGGCTGGCTCAGTTTCGAACCATCGCGATACAAAGCACAGGCTTTGATGCCCAGCTGCCAGCTCAGGTAATAGCAATCTTTGATTTCTTCTACTGTGGCTTCATTCGGCAGGTTGATCGTTTTGGAGATCGCGCCGCTAATGAAGGGCTGCACGGCTGCCATCATGCGGATGTGTCCATGCGCATGGATGTAGCGTTCGCCTTTCTTGCCGCATTTATTCGCACAATCGAACACGGGGAGATGCTCCGGTTTCAGGAAAGGCGCACCTTCCATCATCATCGTACCGCAGACATAATCATTTGCCGCTTCGATCTCTTCTTCACCAAAGCCCAGTTCTTCGAGCAGGTTAAACTCCATATCGTAGTACTGCTCCGGTTTGAAGCCCAGGCGTTGCAGGCATTCTTCGCCGAGGTTGTACACGTTGAAGACGAAGCCGATCTCGAAAGCACTTTCTACCAGGCTGTCGAGTTTTTTCAGTTCGTCTGCGATGAACCCTTTTTCGCTGAGCGACTGGTGGTTGATGTACGGCGCCCCGGCAAAAGTACCGTGCCCTTTGGCATATTTTACGATCGCATCGATTTCCTGTTCGTTGTATTTCAGGTTTTTCAGTGCTGCGGGGATAGACTGGTTGATGATCTTGAAATAACCGCCACCAGACAGTTTCTTGAATTTGACCAGCGCAAAGTCCGGCTCTACACCCGTGGTATCGCAATCCATCACCAGGCCGATGGTACCGGTAGGTGCGATGACGGTAGCCTGCGCATTGCGGTATCCGTATTGCTCACCCATTTGCAGAGCCGTATCCCATGCACGCGTAGCGGCAGACAGCAGGTAATCCGGGCAATACTTGGCGTTGATGCCCACAGGCTTTGTTTCCAGGCCTTCGTAAGCATCAGCGGCATCATACGCAGCAGCACGGTGGTTGCGCATCACGCGCAGCATGTGCCGGCTGTTTTCCTGGTAGCGCGGGAAGGCGCCCAATGCGGCGGCCATTTCTGCGGATGTGCTGTAGGCAACCCCATTCATAATCGCAGAGATCGCTCCTGCAATCGCACGGCCTTCTTCACTGTCGTAAGGGATACCGCTGACCATCAGCATAGAACCCAGGTTGGCGAAGCCAAGCCCCAGGGTACGGTAATCGTAGCTGAGCTGGGCTACTTCCGGGCTGGGGAACTGGGCCATCAGTACGGAAATCTCCAGCACTACGGTCCACAGGCGGGTCATGTACTCAAAAGAGCGCACATCAAACACTCCGGTCTCTTCATTAAAGAAACGGCGCAGGTTCAGCGAAGCCAGGTTGCAGGCCGTATTGTCCAGGAACATATACTCCGAGCAGGGATTGGAGGCACGGATCGCACCGCCTTCTGGGCAGGTATGCCATTCGTTGATGGTGGTGTCGTATTGGGTACCGGGGTCGGCACAGCGCCAGGCGGAGTAGGAAATTTTTTCCCACACATCTTTTGCCGGCACTTTGCGCATCACCCTGCCGTCGCTGCGGGCGGTCATTTCCCAATCACCGCCATTGACGAGGCGACGGAAAAATTCATTCGGGATGCGCACAGAGTTGTTGGAGTTCTGGCCGGACACCGTTTTATAGGCTTCTCCTTCGTAGTCGCTGGCATAACCGGCAGCTATCAGCGCGGCCACTTTTTTCTCTTCTTCTACTTTCCAGTCGATAAAGTCCAGTACTTCGGGATGGTCCAGGTCCAGGCAAACCATTTTGGCTGCACGACGGGTGGTGCCACCGCTTTTGATGGCCCCCGCAGAGCGGTCGCCGATCTTCAGGAAGCTCATCAGGCCGCTGGAGGTACCGCCGCCACTGAGCTTTTCGCCTTCGGCGCGGATATTGGAATAGTTGGTGCCTACGCCGCTGCCGTATTTGAAGATACGTGCTTCACGCACCCACAGGTCCATGATGCCGCCTTCATTGACCAGGTCGTCTTCTACGCTGAGGATAAAGCAGGCATGGGGTTGGGGTCTTTCATAAGCATTGGTAGAGCGCTCCAGTTTGCCCGTTATTGGGTCTACGTAGTAGTGTCCCTGTGCTTTACCGTTGATGCCATAGGTATTGAACAGGCCGGTATTGAACCACTGGGGAGAATTGGGCGCGCAGCTCTGGTGCAGGATGCTGTAGACCAGCTCATCGTAAAACACCTGGGCGTCGTACTCGCTGGCAAAGTAGCCGTATTGAAATCCCCAGCTGCGCCAGCAGTCGGCCAGCCTGTGCGCTACTTGCTTTACAGAGGTTTCACGACCGGAGGATCCGTCGGCCTGCGGTACGCCTGCCTTGCGGAAATACTTTTGCGCCAGGATATCCGTAGCGATCTGCGACCAATGCTCCGGCACTTCGACATCGGTCATTTCGAATACCTTTTCACCGTTCGGGTTGCGGATCACGGAACTCCGGTAATCGTATTTGAAGAGGTCAAAAACATTGACCTCATCGTTGGTATACTGTCTTTTAAAGGTCAGTCCTTTAGTGTTCTTTTTATCAGTCATATTATGTGGTCAGTTTTTAGCGGTTAGGCCATCTTTTGGAGTGGAAAACGAAATTATTTCAAAACTTTTTCAGGCACAAGCGCTTTCTATACACAGACCTGTGGATAACCCCTGTAAGCCGCTCTGATGGCCCCGATGAAAATTTACAGTCTATAAAGATACAACCCGGCTTACAAAATAAACCTTAAAATAACCCAATATTTAAGCACTCCCTGAACACCCATAAAAACAACAATTAATTGACATTCAAATTGAAATACATAAAAAAAGCAGACCTGAACGGCCTGCTGATCTTTGCTACGGGTATCGGAATATGCTACCAGATTTTATTCCTGGAGTTTTCGAAATCTTTAGGTTTCACTATGGTAAAGACACGGGCAATGTTGAAGCCGAAGCGGAAATGCCCGTCTTCCCATTTATCGTGGGTCTGGCCGACAAAGGTACGCTCGGTCATACCATTGGAGTTGGTGAAATGCAACTGGAACACGTGCCCGCCCGTCTCGATATCGAAGCCTACGCTCAGTGAATTGGTGGTGCCGGTCAGCTGGTTGAACTGGTAGAAATACTCCAGGTTCAAAGTCGTTCTGCGGCTGAGTTTAATGCGGCCCGCAGCGCCCAGGGCGTAGATATCATTGGGCTCGGCGATGGTGTTGACAAAGTTGTAATGCACATGCGTTGGCATCAGCTGCACGGTAAAGGTATTGCTGAGTTTGCGCGCTATGAGCAATTGGTTGAAGAAAAACAGGCGGTTGCTGAATTGGTATTTCTCCGGCGACACCAGTGGTCTGCCCAGCAGCAAAGGTGCTGACATGGAGGTTAAGGACATCCCCCCCACATAGCTTACACTCAAGGGCATTTCATTGTGTACGGTCTGGCGCAGCAGTTTGGCCTTTACATAGCCGTCATACTCTTTGTACAGGGAGCTTCTGCCCACCCCTACGGTAAGCCAGTTGGTCACGCCATAGTCCAGGCCGAGGCGGATCGTAGCCCCGTCCAGGCCGAAAAATTCGTGGATACCGCCGCTCATAGAACTGAAACGGTGGGATATTTTAAAATCAAGTGTACCCTTAGCGGTATTTTCAATGCTGTGGCTATTGATGACCCTCGTGGTCTTAAAGGCTCCATAGGTATATTCTTTTGCCGCTTTGTCCGGGTTGTTGTCGAGCATGCTGCTCAGATCGCTGGTATCTGTTTGTGCAACAGCAGAAAAAGACGAAAGCAACAGCAGGCTTATCCCTGCATTCAATTTTGTAAAGGTTGTGCGCATACGCGGTGGGTTGAGAGTATGGAAGGGTCTAAGCTTTTTTCAAAACAGAGTTAACGGTTACTTCTATCTGGTTGGCGATCTTTCCTTTTGCTACAGCGGGGATCTGGATATTGTAATCCGCAGTGGCCACGTTAAATTTAGTATTCAGTGTCAGTTCTGAACCTTTTACGATAATGGTGCCGGGAATCTGTACGTCTTTGGTGACGCCATGAATGGTCAATTTGCCGTTAACGGTCGTTTTATAAGTACCGTCTTTGGTGAAAGCGGCAGGGTTCATTTTGCCTTTGAACTCCGCTTTGGGGAATTTGTCAGACTCCATGTAGCTTTCATTAAAGTGCTCCTGCATCAGCTGCTTTTCAAACTTAAAGCTCTTGACCGGCACCTGGAACACCACATCGCCGCTGGCGGTATTCACCGCGGCCGCCACTTCGTTGTTGAAGGCTTCGATGTTCTCAATAGGCGTAGTAGAGAAAAAGCTGATCTTTCCGCTGCGTGTCATGAATTTCTGCGCGGAGGCCTGCAAAGCGAGGCAGGCGACGGCAGCTGTAAACAGTACTTTTTTCATAAAAAATATTTTTAGCGATACTTAATTCTGTTCGGCACCGGTATGGATCCAGCGCTTTATTTTATTGATGGTACAATCGTCCAGTTTTGGAGCACTCTTAGGCATGGTGCCGGCTTCTATTACGGCAAGAAAGCGGGTATTGTCCACGATTGTTTTTACGCCTTCGTATGTATTCAGGGCATAGCCGCCGGACTGGCTCCTGGCATCGTGGCAGCCGCTGGCCGTACAGGAGTTGTTTACGATAGGCTGGATATCTTTCGTCCAGGTGACGGTAGTGGTATCGCAGCCCGTAGCCGGGAACATGGCTTCTTTGCTGTCTTTGTAGCAGGCTGCCTGCGATAGAAGCAGGACGGCTGCCGAGGGGCACACTATAAAGCGGAAAATGCGTTTCGTTGAAATCATCTGATGAGTATATGCTGATAAAAAATTATTGCGGATTCAGTACGCAGTCTGTAAGCTTGACGTCGCCGACAAAGCCGCTGCAGAAACCTTTTACGGAAACCTGGTCTCCTGTTTTTGTGCTAAAGTCGTTGCTGCGCATGGTACACATCACACCGTTCAGCGCATCGTCCGTTTGCAGGATCATATATTTCTGCTTGTCCTGGTTTTCTTCAACCGCGCTGACAATGCCGCTGACCAGTATTGCCTTATTGAGGTACTTTTTATTGGCCTCTGCTTCGTTGGCTGTAAATTCCGCAAACAATTGCGGTGCAGCAATCTCTATGGCTGCTTCATCATTCACATCCCTATGCGGCTTGTTGATCACGAAGTAGTACACAGCTCCGGCAATCGCAGCAAGCACAATAATTATAGCGATGAATTTCTTCATATAATCAATTTGTCATCCAAATGTAATACAAAAGACGTTTGCAGCGCCAGTTCAATGGTATGTCAGCGGTAACCTGTACTCTGTTTTAGCCGTTATCCGCATCAAGGCGCCTGTAGGCTTTGATAAAAATGGCGCCCAGGTTTTTGTGCGGCGGTACATAATCTTTGAAAGTAGCTTCGGTTGTCTTTCCTTTAAACTCTCCTCCCAGGCGCTTCCACATGTTCACCCAGTTCACATCCGTTCCTTCGCTGAGGTTATCGTTCAGGGCGCGCAAAATCGGCTCATTTACCGCCATCGCCCCGGTCTGCTTTGTAGAGATGATCTGGGCATCGGGTGAATTGGTCAGGATCGTAGAAAGATTGTGGTAGCCGCCGCAGGATCCCAGCACGACCACTTTCGTCCTGTTGGTCAGGCGTTCCAGTGTGGTAGGCAGGTGATAACTATGCCCCCTGTGCACGATCACCGAGGCATGGATACCATTATCATCCATATACTTGTTGAGGGCGTTCTGGGCCTCTTCATCTTCCGGTTCGGAGAGCGGCAGGTTGGCATACACCACTACAGGCTTACCGCTGGTAGAAGTGATGGTTACCCAGTACTTGCTGGTATTGATCTTCCATTTAGGCCCTTTAAAGTTGGTCAGGAAACTGTTGTAGGACATTTTACCGTCCTCATCCCCGTAAAAGAAAAACTGTTCTACCACGGCCTGGCTGTCGTCGGTGAGGTTGGCATAAGGCACAAAGTTGATGGGAGGCAGGTTCAGTTTTTTCGAACGCTCTGCCGCCACTTCGTTGGTCACGCTGTCTTTGGTCCCTTCGAACAGGGTAGACAGCAGGGCATATACTTTCAGTCCTTTGCGGCTTTTGCGCTCGTACGACTTTTCGTAATTCTCCTTTACTTCCTGCCGGAGGAAGCTGGCCAGTGCCGTATCTTCAATACTGCCAAACGCATCCGCCACATCTACGGCATCCTCCAGGTCATCTTCTTTTCCTTTGTCCAGGTTTGCGACAAAATCTTTCATCAGCGTTTTCTTTTTCTCTTCGGTAAACGTTGCCAGGAACTGGTCCAGCCTGCTGAAGCCTGCACTCATGCGGATAAAGGTTCTGAATTTGTCGTAATTCAGTTTTTCGAGAAACTCATCGCCTTTCAATGGCTTCATTTTCTCCATCAGGCGCTTGAAGGCACCGGTAAAGGAACTGGTATAGATCTCGTCCTGGCCGTATACGATAATGTAGTAAATCGCTTCGGGGCTCAGGTTTTCAATGCATTTAAAACGCACGGCTTCCGGCTTTTCGTGCAATTCGTCCATTACGCGCACATAGTCTCTCAGGGCGCGGTATTCCAGCTCACTGTTGATGCTGGTGTTGCCCAGCTCCTGCTTTTCCATGCGCAGGCGTACCAGGTTTTTGAAGAATGAATCCTGGTTGGCCGTAATGCGGTCTGCTTCAGCAATCGTCATCTTACCGTTATGAATATCGTTCAGGAAAATCTTGGCTTTCAGCGGAGACTTAGACTCTTTGGAGATGCGTACAATCGTCTTGACCAATGGGTCTTTATTGCGCTCCAGTGCATTCCGGATGGGTATATTGGTAGAGGAAGCATAGTTGAATACTTCATCGGGCACTACCCTCGCTGCCCCGGCCAGTACAATGTCGGCACAGGGTTTGTTCGCAAACTCAGACAGTTTTTTGATCAGCAGGGTGGGATCCTGCTTGCCGATCTCTTCGCATAAAAATTCTTTGTCCACATCGTTCAGCAGCTGGCTGTTGCCCAGGGAGTAGATGTTTACATTGTTTTTTACAAAGGTAGAAAGTGTGCCTTCATATTTTGCGATCACCATCTGGCGGAAATTGTTGACCAGCTTCCGGTAGTAGGAAACTTCAAACTTTCTATCGTTGTTGAACTGGACCAATATATTTTCCAGCGAACGGTGGTAGCCCAGCTTAGTCTGGTTTTCCACGAACTTATCCTCGATCGGCAGGTTTTCGATCATGATCTGGATACGGCTGACATCCGTCAGCAGAGAAGTGGTGAGGACCCGGCTGGCTTCCGGGTCATTATTGTAATTGATGTAGTTGTCCACCTTACCGTCTGAAGCATCGGCACGGCGCTGCTGCTTTTTTACCTTATCAAAAAACAGGCTTCGCTGCATCGGCACAGGGTTGATCAGGGTATCCACATCATAGATGGATAGCTCCTTATTCTTTTTCTTATCATCCTTGTCTTTGTGTTTCTGCGCCCATACTCCGGCGCAGGGTATCAGTAAAGCCAGTAATAATCCGCTGATCGCTATCTTCATAGAGTTAATTTATATACAACAACTTCTGCAAAACTAAACAATATGTGTGCGCCTATCCTCTAAATTATTCTTAACAAAACCAGGTCTGAAAACGCTGCTCAAATAACCGTTTTTTATCTCTGATGGCGCAAATGTGCTCCGGCAAGAAAAAATGATGTAGGTTTGCAGCCGCTTAGGTTCCCGCCTCCGGGCGGGATTAAAAGGGAACCAGGTGCAAATCCCGGACATTACCCGATGCTGTAAGTTCCAGAGTATGCTTTTTGCATCAGCCACTATCCGCTCAGGATGGGAAGGCGCAAAAAGCAGGAATAAGTCAGAAGACCTACCAGGCGACCAATCACTGCTTCGGGATGTTAAGCACAGGTGATACGGCCATCCTTCCGCCTATGCGGGCAGAGCATGCCTGTTCCCTCCTGTATTCTTTTCCTGCCGCGCAGTTTACCAGTTGTTTTTTATACTTTTTAAATACACAAACGCCATGCGCAAATTTTTACTTTCCTTTTCCGTACTCCTGGGCTGTATCACAACCCAGGCACAAACTGTTGCAGACTTTGAAAGCCCCAAATTACCCAAAACCGATACGGCCTATATCAATTACACAAAACTGGGTGAAGATGTGGGGTTTTCCGGTGGCCTGGCTTATTTCCCCTGCGTTTACGATACCTCCTTCGGCTATGAGTACTGGGACTATGGCTTTGCCTATTCCAATATGACAGACAGTGTCACCAGCGGGTTTATGAACCAGTATTCGGCAAAAACGGCTAAAGGCTTTGCCGGTTCAGAACAATATGTAGTGGCTACAGGAATGGAAAACATCATCCGCCTGACCGGGGCTGCCAGCGGTAAGCCGGTCAACGGCTTCTACATTACCAACAGCACTTACGCCTACAACAGCATGCGGGATGGCGACGGATTTGCCAAAAAATTCAGTGCTTCCGACAGCGACTTCTTCCGCCTGGATGTGTTTGGCATCCGCAGGGACACCCTGAGCAAAGATTCCGTAAGCTTTTACCTGGCCGATTTCCGCTTTACCGACACCACCAAAAACTACATCATCCGCGACTGGCAATGGGTAGACCTGAACAAACTGGGCAAAGCAGACAGCCTGTACCTGCGGCTCAGCTCTTCAGATACGGCATTTGGCTTTATCAATACGCCCTTGTATTTCTGTATGGATAACTTCATCACCAACGAAACCAGCGTTTCTGTAAAAGATGTTACGGCAAAGGCAGATCTGAAAGTATACCCTAACCCGGCAAACAACGTTATTTTTGTAGAGTCCGCCCTGGCAGCGACACAATTGGTTAGTGTTTCCGACCTTACAGGCCGCATGATCGCAAGCTACGAGATGAACAATCAAAAACTGGAGATCAATACCAGCGCTCTTGCCCCGGCGACTTATGTACTGACGTTCCGCAACGGCAGCCAGGTCAGCACCACAAAGTTTATCAAACAATAAACCCATGATGAAATTTTTTCTTCCCACCCTGCTGCTTACCGGTCTGTGCTGCTCTGCAGCATCCGCACAATTTGCGCCGCAGGCAGGCCTGGTGGGCAGTACAGCCATTCATAAAGGAAGCCCGGAGATCAAAGCCTGGGCTTCTTCCTGTACCCTCCATCGGGGCCTGCAGCATATCGAAAACCCTTCCCTGGGCTATACCACCCTGGGCGACGGGACCAGTGCGCTGGGTATGGCCAACGGGGAGGTCGTCAGCCTGGGCGACAGCGGCGTGGCTACGGTCTCTTTTGTACAGGCTTTGTACAATGGGGCAGGACCTGATTTTGCCGTTTTTGAAAATGCATTTCAAAACCCGGCCGATAAAGAAGAAGCTTTTATGGAGCTTGCCTTCGTGGAGGTCAGCTCCGACGGGGAACATTTTTTCCGTTTCCCGGCCACATCCAATACACCCACTGCCACACAGATCAGGGGAGCCGGAGATTATATGAATGCCCGCCTGGTGAATAACCTGGCAGGCAAATACCTTTCCCAATACGGCACACCCTTCGACCTGGAGGAACTGAAAGGAACAGAGGGCCTGGATATAGACCACATCACACACATCCGTATCATCGATGTGATCGGCTCTGTGGGCAGTGTGGGCTCCAAAGACCAGCTGGGGCAACGGATCAACGACCCCTACCCTACTGCGTTCGGCACGGGCGGATTCGACCTGGACGCTGTGGCAGCCCTGCATATGACCGGAACGGCCATACCGGCTGCAGAAAGTACAGCCGCACGTATTTATCCCAACCCCGCCTCTGAAGAAGTATATGTAACGCTTCCTGCTGTTGCACCCTCCGCTACACTGGTCCTCTGCGACCTGAGCGGGAAAGTGATCATCCGGCAAGGCGCACAGGTAAAAAATACCATCCCGCTCAGCAGCCTGCACAGCGGTCTGTACCTTGTGGGCATCATTGAAACAACAGGTATACAATGGATCGGGAAGTGCGCCAAAATATAAATTGGCTGCTGTGCGCATTGCTGCTGCTGGCTTCCTGCAAAAAGGACAAGCCGGAGCCGGGCAAACCTGTACTGCCGAATGGCACAACTGGGCGTGTGCTCCTTGTCTGCGAAGGCAGCCTGGGCAATGGCAATGCGGAACTCAGTGTGTACTACCCCTCCAGCGACAGCATATTCAACGACGTATTCAAAACAGCAAACGGATCGGACCTGGGCGATGTCTTTCAAAGCGTGAGCAGGCAGGGTGAGCAATACGTGCTTTGCGTCAACAATTCCGATAAGATCAGCGTCATCAACCGGGCTAGCTGGAAGCAGGAACGCAGCATCAATATTCCCAAACCGCGCTACTTCACCAAAGTCAGCGGGCAAAAAGCCTATGTCGGCTCCCTGTTCAGCAACAAACTGTATGTGCTCAATACTGCCGATTACACGATAGAGAAAACGATTGATATGCCTTATACCAACGTCGAAGGTATATTGACAGAGGGCAGCACCGCCTATGTATGCTGCTGGGATACGGCCTGCAATAAGCTCTACCGGATCGATACACAATCCGACCAGATTACGGACAGTATCCAACTCGCAGGCTATGCCCCCCAGAGTATTGTAAAAGACAAAGAAGGTACCTTATGGGTGATGGCCGGCAATGCCTATAAGAAGAAAAACACCACACTGAACCGCATCAATGCCGCAGGGGAAAAGCTCATCCGCTCCTTTTCCTTCCCGGCCGGGGTAGAAGCCATCAAGCCCTGCTTCAACAGGCAGGCAGACTCCCTGTATTTCCTCGAGGTCAACTACTCAGGCGGTAGCCTCAATAATGGCGTGTACCGTATGCCCATAGGCAGCACCGGATTGCCTGCTGTTGCTTTCATCACCTGTAAGGCTAACCAGTATTTCTGGGGTCTGGGTATCGACCCTCATAGCGGCGATATCTTTGTCGGAGACCCGAAAGGCTTTGTCCAGAAAGGGACCGTAAGCGTGTACACAGCACAAGGCGAACTGAAAAAAGAATTCAATACCGGCCTGGGTGTCGGTGCATTTTATTTTGATTGATTGGCTATTTTCCGCAAACATATCAACCCTACTATAGCAGGCTGTCTGGCCCTGCTATTTTTCTTTTATACGCCCGGTGCCCGGGGGCAGGAAAAATCGCTGCGTGAAGTGCGTGTCCAGCACCGGAAAGAACGCAGGAGCCAGAATACGGCAGAGCGTATCCACACCTTTGGCCCGGGTATGAAGGTTGTCGCTGTAGACTCCCAGTTGCTGCAGCAATATGCCCAGCAAAACCTGGGTCAGCTGCTGGCCCAGCAAATGCCGGTGTTCATCAAATCCTATGGCATCAACAGCCTGGCTACGCTGAATTTCAGGGGCTCTTCCGCAGCCCAGTCCCAGGTACTGTGGAACGGTGTACCCCTCAACAATGCCTCTTTGGGCATGGCGGATGTATCCCTGCTCCAGGTGCAGAACTTTGACCGGGTACAGATAGCCTATGGCGGCTCTTCTGCTTTGCTGGGCAGCGGCAATGTAGGGGCGGCGCTGGTATTGGACAACCATAGCGACAGGCCCGATACCGGGAAAAGCAACACCCTTGCGGTGCATACGGAAGCCGCCAGTTTCTCCCGCTACAAACTTGCGGTGCAGGAACGGTACCATAGCCGGAAATTTTCCGCCGCACTGCGCCTGCAGGGCCAGTCGGCCAAAAATAATTTTGACTATACGGACCAGAACGGAGCGCTGCGTAAGCTGTCCAATGCCCGGCTGAACGGGTATGAGGGTATGCTGAACCTGGCGTATCACCCGGGCAGCAGGACACAAGTCTACCTGGACATCTGGTACCAGTCTTTTGAACGGGAAATACCCGCGGCATTGTTTGAACAGTTTTCTGTCAAAAAACATGACGACCGGTCTGCACGCGTGCTGGCAGAGATCAGCCATGCTGCGGGGAAAAACAGCAGGCTGTACGGCAAGACTGCTTTACTGCTGGACCGCATGCAATACCGCGACAGTGCCATCAGCCTGTCTGCCGCCAACCATACGTCCCAGTTCTACGGGGAAGCGGGCTGGCAATACAGTACAATACACCATGAACTGATATTGTTTACCCCCGTAAACATATCCTGGACGAAACCCCAAAACGATTCCGTTTTTCGTTTTCAAAACAAGCTCGCCTTAGCTGCGGGGTATACATACAGGGCTTTTGAAGGACGCCTCAAAATAGCCGCCAACAGCCGCCTGGAACAGATCAACAAAACGACTGTATTCCTGCCGGGCCTGAATGCATCCTACAGGCTGTTTTCCTTTTTGCAGGTGCGGGCCAATGTACAGCGCAGCTACCGGGCTCCTACGCTGAATGAGTGGTATTACCAGCCCGGCGGCAATCCTTCCCTGAAGCCGGAGCAGGGCTGGAGCCAGGACGCAGGGTATGAACTTAAATATGCATGGGGAAATCTTCTGCTGCAGCATGACCTGAGCCTGTTCAACCGCCAGGTGCAGGATTGGATATTGTGGTTCGGCGGTTCAATCTGGACACCGCATAATATTGCCCGGGTACACTCCCGGGGTATAGAAACGTTCAATTCCCTGCTCTGGAAAACCGGCCCCTGGAAAATATCGGCGGGGGTGAATACTTCTTTTGTACTGGCTACCACGGAACAGAGTTATATACCCGGCGATGGCAGTATCGGCAAACAGATCCCGTATTCACCCCGGTACAACGGGCAGGCTAATCTGGGACTGGGCTATCGTCACTGCTACATCAGCTACAACCATACCTACACGGGCTACCGGTTCATCACTACGGATGAATCGCAGTACCTGCTGCCTTATGAAACGGGAAATATCTATGTACAGTATCGCCTGCCGTTCAGGAAACCGGATTGTACCATATCCCTTTCCGTCAATAACATCTGGGACCGACCCTACCAGGTCGTGAACATGCGGCCTATGCCGGGGCGCAACTGGGCCTTAGGTCTGAGTGCTGCTTTCTGATTACTTCTTCAGCGCAGCGATCCAGGGCATCAGCTCTGGGCAATCCTGGTAATCTTTATCGATCTTAAGATAGAAGCTGGGCAGCTTTTCCTGCAGCCAGGCATTCTGGTGATCGAGTTGTTTTTGCCGCAGCGCCACTTCCTGTATGCTGTTGTAGTCGTCTACCAGGTTGGCTTTATGTGGCTCTGTGCGGCCCTTCAGATAGATGATGCGGCAGGATTTTTCTCCGGTTTGCGGGTTGTTGTAAATCTGCGGCTGAGAAAAGCTGCCGGGCCGGAGGCTGTCTATCGCCAGCATCATTGCCGGGTCCAGGTCTTTGATCTGCAGTTTTGAACTACCGGTACGCTGATCGGAGACCATGCCCCCGGTCATTTTGCTGCTCTTGTCGGTACTGTATTTACCCACGGCCAGCTGGAAGGTTATTTTACCGCTGATCAGCTCCGCACGCACGCTGTCCAGTTTGATCATGGCTGCTTTAAAATCGGCTGTACTCCGCTCGGGACGGATCAGGATATGACGCACGTGTACTTTATCATTCTTGCGGGCTACTACCTGCAGGATGTGATAACCATATTCGGTCTTGACGAGCTGGGAAACTTCCCCTACCTGCAGGCGTAAATATGCTTTTTCAAATTCCGGTACCATCTGCCCGCGTTCTACCCAACCCAGGTCTCCGCCCTGGTCGCGGCTGCCGGGATCTGTGCTGTAGAGGCCGGCCATGGTCTCAAAGCTTTTTCCTTCGTCTTTGATCTGCTTGCGTATGTCTTCGAGCTTGGTGCGCGCATAGTTATCCAGCTCCGGGCTTACCGGTGGCTCGATGACGATCTGCCCGATCTCCACAGATGCGGGCAGGAAGGGAAGACTGTCGGCCGGTATTTTATCGAAGTATTTTTTCACTTCCACAGGCGTGATCTTTACCCCTGAGAAGATCTGTCCTTTCATCCTGTCGGCTACCATCTGCTCCCGCACCATATCACGGGTTTCGTCTTTCATCTGGTAAATGGTTTTACCCAGGTATTGCTCCAGGCGCTCCTGGGAACCGGCCTGTGCCACATAATACCGTACCCGCTGATCCATATTGGCTTCCAGTTCTTCTTC
>JAEUVW010000244.1 GCA_016786525.1 Chitinophagaceae bacterium | reverse complement strand
TCCAGCATGCCGTAGTTGTAAAAATTCTTGTGAAACTGCTTCAGGAAACCTACCCTGTCAGTTTTCAAGGCTTCAGTGATCTTATCCAGGTCTTCCTGTGGAACCCCATCGGGATTATCTTCTTTTTGCGGTACCAGCGGAATAATGGAAGCGATCAGCACGGCCCTTGCAATATTGCCCGATCCGTAGCGGGACAGGTATCGTACTACCTCACCTCCACCCATTGAAAAGCCCACCAGGCTTACGTCAGAGAGTTGCAGTTCCTCTATCAGGGTCTTCAGGTCTTCGGCAAGGACATCATAGCTGTATTGATCCCATACCGGTTCGGATTTGCCAAAGCCGCGGCGGTCGTAGGCAATGACACGGAATCCGCCCGCTACCAGCGCCGGTACCTGTGCCTCCCAGGAAGTGTGGCTGAGGGGCCAGCCATGGATCAGGATGACCGGCTTGCCGCTGCCGCAGTCCTGGTAATAAAGTGCCGGACTGTTGTTTGCTTCATTTCGATTTAAGTAGGGCATATCGGAATATTTAGTTGTACCAAAAGTATTGGCCTGCATTGCAACCCCATGAGGAATTACCCTAATAAAATGGTAATTCGTGGCAGCGTACGGGCCTGACAAGAGTTTGCCGGCTGTATCCCGGTTCAGCGAAAGGGGAAGCGCAGGTCCCGGCCTGCTTCCTCATTTTTGCTTAAGTTTGTACGATGATCACATACGACGACTTCGACAAAGTAGACATACGTGTAGGCCGCATTCTCAGTGCAGAAGAGTTTCCGCAGGCCCGGAAACCTGCGTATAAACTGAGTATTGATTTTGGCCCTGAAATAGGGGTCAAACGTTCTTCGGCGCAGATCGTAAAACACCACAATCCTGCAGCGCTGGTGGGCACCCTGGTACTGGCCGTGGTTAATTTCCCCGTGAAGCAGATCGGCCCTTTTTTATCGGAAGTATTGACCCTGGGTGTAGCGGATGAGCAGGGTGACGTCGCCCTGATCAGGCCCTCAATAGAGGTGCCGCCGGGTAGCCGCATGTTTTAGCGAAAGTACGGGCATCAGTCACAGTAGCCCATTGATCAATGAAGCACCTGCAGAGTACCCATTCTGGGAGCAACAGGCTTCAACAGCCAGGAGCAAGGCGTTTGTTTTACGGATAAAAGCCTGAGCTCTTTTACTCCCGTCCTGCTTATCGGTCGTAGGGCTGGCATTCCTTTTCCTGCACACAAAACAAGCGAAAGACAAAAATTCCCGCAAGGGCAATGGAGTAAGTGTACCCCAACCAGTGTTATGTTCCGGTAAACAGGCAAAGTCCTGTACCGGCTGCCCCGGTAGGGCGCGCAAGGTCACACTATTGTTCCTGCAAGCTCGAAAGCGGAAGTAAACTCCTTCCGGCAGGGCTTTTTATTTCCGTATACAAAGTGTTCTGTTCACAGGATCGGCATGCCTCGCTTTTCGCCCCGGCTATAGCCAGGCAAGCCTGTGAAAAAAGGCGGCTTTCCGTATCCGCTAATCGTCATCCCGGGCAGGAAGGGTATCGGTCCCTCATCATTGCATCTATATTTGATTACATAAAAAAATAATTCAAAAAAGCATTAATAATATTGTTTTATAAATGACACTGCCGTATGTTTGCCAGATCATTCCCGATACCAATAAGGGAAATGATGAGCCATAACTGTATATAAAATTTTTCACTTTACAAACCGATTAAATGAAAAATTATGGCAATATATATAGACTCTTCTGAGTTGCTTGTACCTGTAGCGCAGCCGGGTTTCCTCCCCGAGGCCTGTGCACCCATTGTTCCTTTCAGGAGCATGGATTCCCTGCTGCCGGACCTGCTCCGCTGTCCGCTGGAGCAAAGGCTGCAACTGATCGAAAACCTGCTTTGCTCTGAGCGCAAGTAGGTTTTTGCTGTACTGAAAATCCCCTCAAAAGAAAAAACAACCTTTAAAGTAATATTTATGAAAAAAATTATACTCTCCACACTTTTGGGGCTTTGCGCACATGCTGCTGTACAGGCCCAGACTTATTCCTCTTCAGGTGCTGTTGCGATCCCGGATGGCCCCAGTTCGACCTGTGGTGTCGACGGTACGGCAGCCGTTTCCAGCATCAGTGTTCCCCTTACCGGTACGATCGGTACCCCTTCGGATGTGACCATCAATATCAGTCTGATCCATGATTTTGGGGGCGATATAAGGGTGGAGCTTGTTGCACCCGATGCCAGTTCCTGTATCCTGATGAACCATGTAGGCGCACCGGTCTGTGAAGGAGCCAGCGGTAATCTGGTCGCGGCAAACGTACTGAGCTTTAATGCAGCCTATGTGACTTCAATCCCCGCTGTCACAGACCCTGCTGTTGTACCGGCAGGCAATTATGCTCCTACAGGAAGTACGGCCTTCCCCACTGTCGGTAACCTGTCTACCTTCCTGAGCGGCAAATCGGTCAATGGCAGCTGGTCGATACGGGCTGTCGATAATTACAACACATTTGTTGGTACCATATCTTCCTGGAATATGGTGTTCGGCGCTACCGCACTGCCGCTGGAGCTGATCAGCTTCAAGGGTACTGCCTACACCGGCTATAATAACCTGCGTTGGGAAAGCGGGGTGGAAAAAGAGGTAGCCCGTATGGAACTGGAGCGCAGCATCAGTGGGCTTGGTTTTGAAAAGATCAGCGACATTCTGCCCCTGGGCAACAACAGCCGCTATGAATACAATGACCAGCTGGACGCGCAAGGTGCAATCCTGTACCGTCTCCGGATTGTAGACAAGGATGGTACTGTATCTTATAGTTCTGTTGTAAAACTGATGACGTCTGCTGCGGCGGAACAAACTGCTGCAATAGCCTCATACAACCCGGCAAGCGCTTCAGTGACTTTGCTGAGCGGTGGTGAAGCACTGGCGGGTACCACCGCCCGTTTGTTGAATACTATCGGCGTCGTTTTGCAGGAATTTACCGTGACGGGCAACGCTCATACGATTGATATGAGTACCTACCCGGCGTCTGTTTATTTCCTGAAACTGGCCAATGGCAGCACACTGAAGTTTGTAAAGAAAGACCGCTAATCCTGTGGTATTCCCGTTTTCAGGGCAGGCCGACCACCAGTCTTAAAGCACAGGTAAAAGAAGCCTGTTGCCTGAAGTGACCGTATTTGCGGTCCCATTCGCCCGAGGCCAGTTCCGTTGCCAGGCGCTGTACCAGCTCCTCTTCCTGTCCGGGGGCAAGAAATCCCCAGGCCGACTGTGCCTTGCGTACACCCGCCTGCAGAAAGGCTTCCGGTCGCCCGTAAAAGGCTTCCTGGAATCCGTCTGTACAATCGATCGGGATAGGCACCGGTATGACTTCACTATGTCCTCCCAGCGACTGCCGTATCGTCTCAAGAGCAGGGTAGCGTGCCCGCTCTACCGCTATGAGCTCCGGGAAGTACTGTGCGTTCCAGAAATGCTCCAGCTGATCCGGGTCAAAGCTCATGACAACAACCGGCCCGTGACTTACCCTGCGCAGCTCTTTCAGTCCCCTGCCTATATCCGGCCAGTGGTGCACGGTAACCATAGCCATTGATGCCTCAAAGGCATTGTCGTCAAAGGGCAGCTGCTCTGCTGTACCCCGGATCGCAGGAGCTTTGCCCAGCGCTGCGCGCTGCGCACGCATGGAAGCCGAAGGCTCTACCGCTACAACGTACCGGCCTTCCGGCTCATAAGATCCGGCACCGGCGCCT
>JAEUVW010000238.1 GCA_016786525.1 Chitinophagaceae bacterium | reverse complement strand
TATGGCATCAGTTGGGATGAAGAGGCCCAGCACAATATCGGCTCCGCCTCTTATGAATACGTTTTCCACGGCAACGATGAGCTGTTCCGTATCGGCGACAAAGACTACGGCGTGGCTTTTGAACTGCCGCTCATCATGCTCGAAAAGGCTTTGGGCCTTACGGAGAAAAGAGACATTTTCCTGATGCGGCACATCAGCACACACTTGCTTTTTCTTGCCGGCGCCTGGGCTTTCTTTTTATTGATCCGCTTATTGTTCCGCAATGAGCTGCTGGCGGTACTCGGCCTGCTCCTGTACCTGCTGCACCCGAGGATCTATGCCGATTCTTTTTACAATACCAAGGATATCCCGTTTTTATCGCTTTACAGCATTTGCCTGTATTGGAGTGCAAAAGCCTTTCATACCGGCCGGGTAAGGGATGTATTGCTGCTCGGTATCTTCAGCGGCCTGCTGATCAACACCCGCATTATGGGGGTGATGCACCTGGCCTTGCTGAGCCTGTTTTACCTGCTGGACTGCATTGCTGCTGTGGCCAGGAAGGAGCCTTTCCTGCCCCTGGTCAGGAACTACCTTGTTCTTGCGGGGGTTACGCTTATGGTGCTGTATGCCGGCTGGCCTTTCCTGTGGGCAGACCCGCTTCACCGTTTTGCAGAAGCCTGGAACAACATGGCCCATTTCCGCTGGGGCGCGGAAGTGTTCCTGAACGGTCAATATGTGCCGGGAACGGAACTGCCCTGGTACTATGCACCCTACTGGTTTTCGATCACTACCCCGCCGGCTTACCTGCTGCTGGGTGTCAGCGGTGCGCTATGCCTGCTCTTCCTGGGCATCAAAACCCGCCTGCACTATTTCCTGAACTGCCCGGAAAGGAACGTCCTGCTGGCCCTGGCTACGTTTGCCTTACCCTTCCTGGCCGTTATCTTCCTGCACTCCGTGATCTATGATGCCTGGCGCCAGTTGTTTTTTGTGTACCCGGCTTTTGTGGTCCTGTGCCTGTGGGCGCTGGTGCAAGCCACAAAACGGGTAAGACCATCCCTTGTGTATACACTTTCGTTCTGCCTCCTTGCCCTGCAGGGTATCGGCATGGTGATGCTGCACCCTTTTGAGAACATTTATTTCAACGCTTTCGTTTCCAAAAAACCGGAGCAGGTACGGCATTATCTTGAGATGGATTACTGGGGCCTGAGCTTTAAGCAAAGCTTCGAGTACATACTGGCGCATGATACGTCTTCGCATATCCGTATCGCTTTTCGCGAACGCCCCTGCGAGGCCAACGCCCGCATTTTGTTTCCCGGCAGGAAGATTGAATGCACCCGGATACCCTGGGATACCCTGACCGCCGACAAGCGGATAGCGGATTATTTCATCACCAATTACCGCATGCACCCCGACGACTTTGAAAACTGCAAGGGCAAAGAGATCCATTCCATCTATGTAAACAACAGCCGGATCAACACGATCTTCAAACTATAAACGATCTATGAAACGCACCCGTATCAATTATTGCCTGTTAGTGCTCTGCTTCTTTTCAGGCCTGACCCATGGCCAGGAAAGGAAGTTTGTCGCAGGACTTAATCCCTTTGCCCCATTGGGCACGAGCAATGTGCCGCGTATCGAAGTGTTTGGCGAGTACTTTTTTGCACGACAATCCATTGCCCTGGATATAGGCCTGGGCAACTTCATGGGCAACTTCGATTCAACGCTGATTACAAAAAGCGGGTACCGGCTGGCTGCCAGCTGGAAACAATATCTTTTTCAAAAAAAAACCGGCCAGGCACAGCCCACCGACCGCTTCTATTACGGTGTCAACCTCTTCTACTGGCGCCAGCAATGGACGGATATTATTGCTGTTACCCGCCCCGACTCCGCAACATGGTATAAAGACGCTTACGGAATCCGCCGCACAGCTTATGGTATCAGCGCCATCATCGGCTACCAGGCCCTGGTATTGTCGCGCCTGAACCTGGACTTTTACCTGGGTATCGGCTATAAAAAACTGGACATCGCCAATACCGACCGGCAGTACGACCGTTCAGCAGGCGAATACCTCAGCAGGGCAGATTGCGGTATTTTCCCCTGCATCGGCACTTTTGCGGAAGACGCTTACAGCAGGGTGAATATGACCATGGGGGTACGTGTAGGCTATGTATTCTTTAAGAAAAAACCCCTTTCATCAGCCAGGGGCATGTAATATGCAACATGCCTTTTGGGCTTTAAGCAATATGTGAAACAAAAATTCTACTAGAGTTTAATCTATACATTAAACTCTAACACATGAAATGCTTGCACTTATTACACGCCATTTTAGTACTGGGCTTGTTTTCTCTCAGCATCCGCACAAAAGGAAAGATGTATCAGCGATGGCATCAATCCATTTACACCATTGGGGCTTACCAATTTGCCCAGGTACGAGGTCTATGGTGAATACTTCTTTGCCAGGAGTTCTCTTGCTGTGGATTTGGGAAAGCCCCTTACTACACCCCGGAACTACCCGGACTCTTCGGAGCTTAAAAGAAACGGTTTTCGCAGTGCTATAAGCTATAAATATTTCTTAGGTAAAAAGAAAACATTTGCACTTGGCGAGCAGCCGCAGGACTGCTTTTATATTGGCGTCAACCTGTTCTACTGGCAGCAGCAGTTCACAAACAGAATCGGCTATATCAATACGGCTCAGAATAGTTACGCAGACACATACGAAGCAAGACGCTATGCTTCCGGGATCAGCCTGATAGCGGTTACCAGGTGCAGGCACTGAAGCGCATATTGATCGATGCCTATTTGGGTATAAAAACCTGGACATCAAAAATGCAAAACGGGAATATAACTACGAACGGGGAGACAGGCGTGATGATCTGCTCCCCGTATACTTAGGCTTTCTTTCCTCCGACCCGAACCTTTGAAGAGCAATCTTTCAGCCGCCTGAATGTTGTATGCGGGGTACGCGTCGGTTACACCTTCTTTACAAACAGGAAACAATCCCAAACAGAATGAGCCGTGAAGCCGTAAGAGCTTCACCTTTTCCAATAAGCGTACCGCTATTTCTTATCTATAATACTGGAACCTTTAATGATCGATTGCATTTGCTGCATCGTACGCTGCATGCCGTCGTTGGAGCCATCCAGGAAGATCGTATTCCCTTTGCCATTTTCAGCAAAGTGCTTGATCGCGTCCGTCCACATGGAGAACAGGATAAAAGAAGCATCCAGGTTGGCCTGCTCCATTTCTTTGGCAGCCATAGCCATACCGCGGGCTACTTCTTCGCGGAACAGGGCTACACCCTCACCACGCAATTTAGCCGCCAGCTTTTCGGCTTCGGCAGAGATCTTGATCGCGTTACCATCCGCTTCCGCAGCCTTCGTTTTCGTGATCAGCAAGGCCTGTCCTTCATTTTCCGCCGCGGCCTTCAGGTTATTCGAGGCCACTACCTGGGCCATAGAGCGCATGATGGCTTCATCGAACGTAATGTCGTTGATCTGCAGGTCCAGCAGGTGAAAACCCCACTCCTCCAGTTGCTGATCCAGTTGCTCCTTTACATGCTGGATGATCTCCATGCGCAGTTGCAGGATCTCCGATTGCTTCTTTGTGGCTACAAATGCCCTGACTGAGCCTTCTACCGAGCGTACCATTGCCTGCATAAAATTGCGCTCATCCACGAATTTGAACGCTACATTCTGTATGGTTGCATCGTCCTGGTTCAATACCGAATACAGCATCATGGCCGAGAAATTCACATTGGCCTGGTCTTGCGTAATGGCCTGGAACTGCAGTTCCATAGACCGGTTCTGGATAGAAATCCTTTTATAGATCCTTTCGATGAGCGGGATCCGTACATTCAATCCCGGCCTCAGGATACGCCGGTATTTGCCGAATATGGTGACCACAGCCACGCTCCCCTGGTTTACCGTCACGAGGCCCAGTAAAACGATCAGCAAAACGACTCCGAGTGCAATTCCTATACCCATAAAAAATAATTTAGACTGTTTCTTTTTTTAGCCGAAATTTGGCTCATTAAATATAAGGGCAATTTGGCTACTGCAAAAAAAATATTAAAGCTCGACACCTTTGCCATCGAAGATGATTTCTTCGAAAACGTAGCCCTGATCGGCATTTCGAGCGACAAGCCTGCCTATACGCTCTGCCATGTGCTCAACCGTGCTTTTCAGCTCTCTTTTGTACGCAAGCCCAAACTGGATGTGATGGTCGGCAAGAAAAACAACCAGCAATTTTCTTTTGCGATCTACCAGAGCCCGGTGCCCCGTTCGGCATTCTGCCTTACTTTGTATAAACTGAAAAACGACGAAGTGCACCTGTTGCCCAGCCTGCGCAACATGGACTATATCTGGATGGTCGCAGACGACGACCCGGAAACCATTGCCCTGCAATACCTCAAAAAGCTGCGCCTGATCCCGGAAGTACAGTTTGCCAGCCTGCTGGAAAAAGATAAGATCAAAAACATAGAATACCTGATCCTGTAAAGACCGGCTTTAACGGTTGGGCGGTATTTTTGCCTTCAGGCTGTCCATGACCGGTGCAATACGCGCATACACCGAATCCAGTTTGTCCGGGTGCAGGGCATACCATTTCAGCGCCTGTTCAAATGCTTCAGGAGCGACCTTATTCCGGCCCAGTATCTGCTTGTAAAAAAGGGACAGCGAGTCGAGCTCCTTGTTGTAGCGGACCTTGTGCACCGAATCCCTCACGATGACAGAGCTATAGGCTTCCGCCATATGGAGATCCAGCAGGATATTTTTCATGGTCTCTACCGGTATCGGCGGTTTTTCCGGCTGCTTGCAGCTGTGCAGCGCCAGGAATACCAGCACCAGGCAGAGCTTACTTCGAAAGCGCCTGGTATTTCTGTGCATTGGTAACATCGGCTTGAGAAAGAAGGGTAATATACTGCTGACGGTCGCCTACAGGCATATCTGCCAGCAGGTTGAGCAGTTCGGTGCTCTTGGCATTAAAGAAGAATTGCACCAATATCGCATTGGGGTTATCGCGGTTCAGCTTCTGCAGGGTAGCGATACCGCTGAGGATATTCTTTTTGGCTTCAATAGGCTTGTCGTAATACATATCGTAGCCCATGCGGTGCATGGAATACCAGTATTTATGAAAGTCGGCAAAACGTGGATTCAGGATCTGGTCGGCCAGCCAATACCGGTTCTTGGTACCATCTACCGCTTTCCAGCCTCTTACCCCCTTGCCTTCCGGGGCATTGTTCACGATATTCTGCGCCTTTTTAAAATAAGCGTTTCCGCCATTCATGCTATAACTATCATAGTCCAGGCCAATGATCAGGTAGGCATAAAAAGCCAGGGTAGCGGCCAGGTTGTCGGTAATGGCATCGCCGCTGCCCCCTACCCGGTTGTCGTCAAAGATCAGCGGGCTGAACTGGTTAAATTTGAAATTGGCTTCCTTATCGACAAAATTGACCAGGGAGGTATTGAAACCGGTATTGTACACCGGCCTGGTGGCCTGTATGTTCATCGTAGCCTCGTACCCGTCCTGCACCCCGTCCAGCTTTGCTGTCAGGTTGAACATGATCGTGCATTCTATTTTCTCCTGGGGGCTGTAGTCGTCCGTTGTCCATTTGCGCGTATTGATAAAGGTAGTGATCGCACGCTCCATATCGGTAAATACCTGCTGGTCTACGTTGAGGATACGGTCGTGCCGGACGCTGACTTTACAGTTCAGCTCCTGTGCCGCCAGGGGAGACCATACGCTGCACACCAGCAGGAGTACTAAAAAAAATCTGCCCATATTCATCATTTGTCGTTCGTTATGTAGCTGATGATTGCCGAAGCTACTGAAGTTTTGGACTGTAAAGGAATTTCTGTTACCGAGCCGTCCCGGCCCAGTATGCTGACCTGGTTGGTATCGGTACCAAAGCCTGCACCGCTTTGCTGCAAAGAGTTCAGCACGATAAAATCGGCATTTTTTGCCTGCAGTTTAGCCCGGGCATGTTCCATTTCATTATGAGTCTCCAGGGCAAAGCCCACCAACAGCTGCTGTTCCTTCTTTATGGAGCCCAGGTAAGCCAGTATATCCTTATTTTTCTCCAACACCAGTTCTAACGTTTCAGCTGTCTTTTTTATTTTCTGCCCTGCTCTTTCTTTCGGGCGGAAATCGGCTACCGCCGCTGCCATGATGGCGATATCCGCTGCCGGGAAAAGCGCAGCACAGGCATCAAACATCTCGCCTGCCGATTCAACCTGTGTCACCTGTACCTTCGGATCTGCAGGCCGCAGGTGGGTGGGTCCCAGTACCAGGTTTACTTCCGCACCCAGCGCAGCCAGGCGCTCGGCCAGGGCTATGCCCATTTTGCCGGTAGAAAAGTTGCCGAGATACCGCACCGGGTCCAGGCGCTCGAATGTAGGGCCGGCGGTCACCAGGGCTTTTTTCCCGCTCAAAGGCAGCGTAGTCTTGTCAAAATAGGCTGATAAATGCCGGACAAGATCTTCCGGTTCCGCCATACGGCCTTCGCCGACCAGGCCGCTGGCCAGTTCGCCATGCCCTACCGGTATCAGCTGATTGCCATAAGCGGCAAGTGTCTTCAGGTTATTTTTGGTGCTGGGGTGATGCCACATATCTTCGTCCATAGCCGGGGCAATGTGGACCGGGCAGGTGGCGGAAAGATACACTGCAGCCAGCAAGTTGTCGCAGATACCCTGGGCCAGCCGGGCCAGGGTATTGGCGCTGCAGGGCGCTACCAGCATCACATCCGCCCAGCGTCCCAAGGCCACATGGTTGTTCCAGGCACTGCCGTCGCTGATGTTGCTCAGCACCTCATGCCTGGATACTGTGCTCAGGGCCAGTGTGCTGACAAACTTCCCGGCAGCTTCCGTACAGATCACTTTTACTGCTGCGCCTTCTTTGACCAAAAGCCGCACAAGATGCGGGGTCTTGTATGCCGCGATACTACCGGTAACACCCAATATTATTTTCTTCCCTTTCAGACTCATGAATGATCAAGCTTTTCGTGGTAAAAATACAGCTTCCCCAATAAAAAAGCGCCCGCTCAACGGACGCTTCTGTATGTTGTTTACCCTTCCGGTTTCTGTGCGGCAGGGCTTTGGCTTTCCCTGGGTCCGCGGTCTTTCCGGTTCCTGCGGCTGGAGTTGTTCGATCTGCCGCCGCCATTATTTTCCTGCCCTTCTTTTACCTGCTGTTCGCCTCCTGCACCCTGTACCGGTTTTGCCTTTTGCTGTGGCTTAGGGTTTTGGGGAGGTTTGGGAGCGGCCTGTTGTGCAGGCTTAGGTCCCTGGGCCTGTTTTTGGCCTTGGCCCGCATGCTGGGGTTTGGGCTGTTTCGGCCCGCGGTTTTGGTTTTCCTGCCGGGGAGCCTTTTGCTCCTGGCCTTGTCCCGGTGCTTTACCGCCTTCTGCTTTCACCGCCTGGCCGCCGCCTTTAGCCTGGCCTTTTTTATTCTTATTTTTTGATTTTCTTTTCTCGAGGTTTTTCAGGGTGATCTGGCCCACGTCATTGACAAAACCGACATCGACTTTCAGCTTTGCTTTGGCTTCCAGCTCCACGGCCTGCAATTCTTCAGGGAAAACCCCTTCTTTGTTCAACACCAGTATTTCCTTTACCCTTTCGATCGTCAGGGGATAATGTTTGCTGCTGTTCGGGAAGGCATACCACATCAGGTTGCGGAAGATATCCTTTTTGATGAGATTGGCTTTACCGTTTGCGGTCTGGATATGGTCGGCGTGGCTGGGGAAATGCTTCAGCGCATCCATATAGGTATCCAGCTCATAGTTCAGGCAACATTTCAGTCGGCCGCACTGGCCCGAAAGCTTGGTCTGGTTAATGGACAGGGATTGGTAACGCGCCGCTGTCGTATTGACGGATTTAAAATCTGTAAGCCAGGTACTGCAGCACAATTCGCGTCCGCAGGATCCTATGCCGCCTACTTTACCGCTTTCCTGGCGGGCGCCGATCTGGCGCATTTCCACCTTGATCTTAAAGTCGGAAGCAAATACTTTGATGAGTTCGCGGAAATCGACACGATGTTCCGCGGTGTAAAAGAAAGTAGCTTTCTTACCGTCGGCCTGCAATTCCACTTCGCCGATCTTCATATCGACTTTTAGTTCTTTTGAGATCGCCCGGCTGCGGATCATGATCTCTTTTTCCTTTTGCTTGTTCTGCTGATACAGCTCGATATCTTCCGGGGAGGAGGCCCGCATTACCCTCTTCAGGGCATTCTGATCCTGCACACCATACTTTTTCATCTGCAGGCGGACCAGTTCGCCGGTCAGGCTCACCTGGCCCATGTCAAAGCCGCCGACACCTTCTACGGTGACCCAATCGCCTTTGACGATCTGATGCGCTGCATTATTTTTGAAGTACTCTTTGCGGCTGCCGCTGTTGAAAGACACTTCTATGATCGGGAAAGGCTTAGCTCCACCAGGGAGGGGTATGGTACCCAGCCAATCAAATACATTCATTTTGTTGCACCCGCCGCTACTGCAACCTCCGTTGCTTTTACAGCCTGCGGGTTTACCGTTGGCTCCTGAGCCACAGTTACCACATCCCATTCTTTATTTATTTTATAGTGACAGCCCGGGTACAACGGTATGGGTATAAGCCCCCCGCCAGATCATCCGGACCGGATTTTTTGTAAACGCTAATTCAGCGAAGATACTTTTTTATTCTGAATAGCATACATCATTCTGATGCTCAGGGCCTGCAGCTGTATCCTGGCGCTGGCATTCCGCTGTATATAGAAGGATGCTTTGTTCAGCTCTTCGATCAGGGTACTGATCGCTTCAATTGACATACTGGTGGCAGCCAGTTTTTGCACAAAGGCCAGCTCTTCATTGGCCAGGCGGCAGTGGCCCGTATAGCGCTGTTTGATGGTAGCCTGCAGCAGGTGCCCCACATACAGCAGGAAATTCTTCTGCGGCTCCCGGCCCGACTTGGCCAGGTCCTCCACGAATTTAGACAATCCGATGCCGTTATGGGTAAACATCATATTGAACCATTGGCGGGCCATCGGGAAAAAATCATTTTCTATATGTTCCAGCAGGCTGAGTGCCGCCGAAAAACTCCCGTCGGCGATCAGGCCCAGTTGTTTGGCCTTTGCCTCGTCTACCTGCAGCCTGCGTACCAGTTCGCTGCTGATCTGTACGGGGCTCAGGGGCAGCAGGCGGATCAGCTGCACCCGGGAGAGGATGGTGGGCAGGATGCTCTCTGCCGACTCAGCCACCATGATGAGCACGGTATCCGCCGGGGGCTCTTCGATCAGCTTCAGCAGGATATTGCCTTCTTTTCCAAAGTATTCGGGCCGCCAGATGATCATGATCTTTTGCCCACCCTCGTAAGCTTTAAGGCTTAGTTTTTCAATGATGGCCCTGCATTCTTCCGCCGAAATGTTGCCTTGCTTGTTTTCGGCATTGATATATTGCAACCAGTCAAATGTGGTGCTGTACGCCTGCTGGCGCATCAGTTTCCGAAATTCCTTAATATAATTGTCGCTTAAGGCTTCCTTCTTCTTATCCGAATCTTTGATCGTCGGGAAGGAAAAATGAAGATCGGCATGTTCCATTTTCGCCACCTTGCCGCAATTGGCGCATTGGCCGCAGGCATCCGAAGCGCCTTTCTGGCTGCACAGCAGGTATTGCGCCAGGGCCAGCGCCAGGGGCAGGCCGCCGGTACCCTCCTGCCCGCAGATCATCAGGGCGTGGGGCAAGTGGTTTTGCTGCCACATACCCAACAGGTGTTCCTTTGCTGTTGCCTGGCCTACGACTTCAGAAAACTGCATTCCGAAATAACAATTTGCAGGTTAGATTATTGAGCCTGGCCTACGGCACGCAGGTAGGATACATGTGAAGCGATAGCGGTAACCATTTTAGGATACTCGATATACCCTACACCAAACTCTTCGCAGGTGCGCTTCACAATTTTACTGATTGCCGGGTAATGCACATGGGAGATTTTGGGAAACAGGTGATGCTCTACCTGGAAGTTCAGCCCGCCCACATACCAGCAGATGATCTTATTGTTGGTCGCGAAGTTGGCTGTGGTTTTCAGCTGGTGCACCGTCCACTCATCTTCGATTTTGTGGGTCACGGCATCCGGCACAGGAAAACTGGCGTCCTCAACAGTGTGCGCCAGCTGGAAGACTATGCTCAGCACGAAGCCGCCGGTCAGGGCCAGGGCCAGGAAACCGGCCAGCCAGGGCAGGAAACCGAATTTCATGATCGGGAAAACAATAATATAGAAGTAAAAGAATGCTTTCGAAGCCCAGAAGATGATATGATCGCGGGTGCTCATTTTTTTCAGGGGAATATCGCCTACTTTTTTCCGGAAGTATTTTTTGAAATCGGTAAAGAACACCCAGAACATATACAGCAAAGAATACAGGAACCAGAAGTAAATATGCTGGTACTTGTGCATCCCCAGCTTTGGCTGTGTGGGCGCCATGCGCAGGAAAGGTTTTGCATCAATATCATCGTCCAGCCCATCGATATTGGTATAGGCATGGTGGATCACATTGTGCTTCATATTCCACATAAAGGCACTGCCTCCGAGGATGTTGAGCGAGAAGAATGCAGCACGGTTGAGCCAGGGTTTTGTGCTGAAACTACCATGTCCGCCGTCGTGCATCACGTTAAAGCCGATAGCCGCGACGACTAGGCCCAGGAAAGCACATTCCAGCAATGCCCAGACAGCAGGAGGGGTAAAAAACACAATATGAATATATGTAGCGATATACAAAAGCGGCAGGAAAATAGCCTTGAAGTATAATTCGGTATTGCCTGTGCTGGCAATTTTATTATCCTCAAAATATTGGTGAACACGCTCTTTCAATTCATGGCTGAACGAATTGCGCGCTTTGGAAAACTTAGGTAATGACATAAGCCGCAAAGATAAAGTTTATAATTCATTTTTAAGGACATTAACATCATCAGTAATGCTGATACTGCTCATGCCTGGCTTCACTTCTTAAAGACGTAAACCGGTAAGGTTTTCAAAACCTTACCGGTTTTCCCGGTCAGGCCAGCGGCTTCACCTCATATATAACGGGGAAAAGATACATACGGCCGGACCCTTGTTCCTGGCAGCGGTAACGGGTGCGCCGTTTTTCCAGCAGGGTGTATACTTTACCCGTATCGATCACAAACGAGGCACCGGCCGGAAGATCCTCCAGCAGTGTCCAGCCATCCTTATTTTGCGAATAACGGTACAGGGCTTTGTACAGGTTCGTATCCGTGCAGGTACTGGCTTTCGGGTTGGCCAGGTAGCCGCTCAGCGCTTTTTCTATATCGGCCGGGAAGAAATTTTTCCCAATATAGGGCACCAGCATATCCCGGAACTGCATTTTCCACTCCGGGCCATGCGGCATCACCCGGTCCCTGTGTTTCAGGAAAACAAACATATGGGCCAGCTCATGCAGCAGGGTAATCAGGAAACTATAGGCATTCAGCGAAGCATTGATACTGATACGGTGATAGGGAATGTTCCCATGGGGACGCCTGTAGTCGCCCAGCACACTTTTCCGGTCGCGGGTAAGCGTCAGGTGAATGGTGTGATCCTGGAAATAAGGGACCACCTGTTCAAAGGTATCGGGAGGCAGATAGGGAATCAGTTCCGAAAAAGGGCGTTCCTTTTTCATAGGGCATTCAAAGGGTTATAATTATTTCTTTGCGGCTTTGCTCATCGTTACCGTCTCCAGGAAGGTATATACAATATACAGGCCCATCATGGCAAACACAGTCGGCTTATGCAGGTGTTCGCGGTTGGCATAAGCGTAAATAAAGATACTGCCCAGGCAAACCATCAGGCGCAGCAGGGTAGCAGAATACACACCATTCACAAAAGCCTGCGCCCTGTCCTCTTTCAGCTTCTTTTGCATGATGAGGTAGGAACCGATACTGAGCAGGGCCAGTACGACATTAGCCACCATGAGTGCAGTCTTATCATATTCCGGGAAGCGCGGGGACAAAGCAGCAATGAGCGCAAAAAGCAGCGCACAGAGGCCGATCACCACAGGCAAATACAGTTTCTTCATTTCTTCGGTTGGTTCAGTTTTTTAATCAGTTGCCACAGGGAGATCACCAGCGCCAGCAAAGGCAGGCTGATCGTAAAGATACGGGCGTTCTCGCCAATCCTTTTGTCGATGGCCATACCGGCCCACAGCGCCAGGCCCAGCATCACCAGCCATTGTGTAGCCAGGCCGGCATACTGCATCAATTCCCTGTTGCTTTTCCTGTTGTCGCTCATCTATTGGTCTTTAGCTTGTTTTTCAAGGGCGGTAATCCGTTGCGCCAGCGCATCGAGGTTGCGGAAATGGATAAAGGCCTTGCGGTATTTATGGGCATCAAATGCCGGGGAACCCATCAGTACCTCGCCGCTTTTGGTCACACTTTTCGACAAACCGGACTGCGCGGTCACAATGGTGCCGTCTGCGATCTGCAAATGTCCTACGATACCGACCTGGCCGCTGGTCATGCAGTTCTTCCCGATCTTCGTAGAGCCGGCTACTACCGTATGCGCGGCGAAATAACAGTTCTCGCCTACCTCTACATTATGGGCGATATGAATGAAGTTGTCAAACTTAACCCCTTTACGCAGGATGGTAGAGCCCAGCGTAGCCCGGTCAATCGCGCAATTGGCGCCCAATTCCACATTGTCTTCCAGGATCACATTCCCGATCTGGGGTATCTTCTGGGCATTTTCACCGGTAGCGAAGCGGAAGCCGTCACT
>JAEUVW010000160.1 GCA_016786525.1 Chitinophagaceae bacterium | reverse complement strand
ACACCGTGCCGCCAGTAATATCATGGCTCGGAAAGAGGATTTTCACATTAACCATTAAACATTAACCATTATTCACTGTTTCGTTCATACACCTTAAACCAGCTGGCCTGTCCCCGTTCGTGGTATTGCTTCATCATTGCTTCCGGCAATGGTTTATCGTCTTCCGACAAGAAGAGGATTTCCTGGTTGCGGAAGCTGCAATCGTACAGATCTGCCTTGCTGCGGTCTTTGAGCACATAGGGCCACATAAAGCACTCGTCGGGCAACCAGATGCGGGCGCCGGGCGGAAAATCCTGTGGCAATTCGTCCAGGGAACGGTAAAAGGCCCGGGTATCCTGCCCGTACAAGTCGGTTGGGCTGAATTCCTTATTATAATTGAACATGCGCACGGCGCATAAAACAGTAATACCGGTAAACAAACCTACAGATACGACTCTGAAGCGACGCCCCGTTCCGACCAGTGTCACCACCATCAGCAACAGCAGCAGCAGCGAAAAGTGCATATGAAAACCAATGCCGCGCATCACCGGCAGGTGCCGCACCAGCACCGACATCAGCAGCAGCGAAAACCACAGCATCACATACAGGAACAGCAAGCCGGAGAACTGCCCCAGCCGCTTCCGGAATACCCCCCACAGCGCAAATGGTGCCAGGAACAAGACCGTAGCCAGCGGCTTCATCAGGTCGAGGAAATTAAAAGTCTGCAGCGATACGATGTTGTAGAAATAGATACAGGACAGATCCCAGAGTTCCCGGAGCGGCTGGCCGGTAGCGTAGCCGCCGAAGATGGAGCCGAAACCCGAATAGCAAAACAGGGGAAGATACACCAGGCAGACACCCACACCGCTCAGTGCCATGGTGTACCAGAAGGGCAGGTACAACTGGCGCCTCCAAGCCATCATTAGCAGTGCGCTGCAGCAAAAGAACATCACCAGGTACAGGTAGATGGGCACTGTCCATACGCCGAGTATATTGCAGCACAGCAACAGGGACAGCGCTTCAGGCTTAGACCGCCCGGCGCTGAAAAAATAGGCATAAAAGGAAAAGAAGCCGCCCCACTCCAGCAGGAAACAAAGTGCATAGCCCCGCCCCTGGTGCCCGAATCCCCAGACGATGAACTGCAATGCCAGCAAAGCGCTGCACAGGAAGGCCAGCAAGCGGTTGTGCGTAAAGTGCTCAAACAGCAGGAAATTGGCACCGCACAGCACACAGTAAAAAAGAATGGACAGCACCCGCCCGGAGTAGAATGCATTGCCGGAAATACCTGCCGCAAAGTGATTCAGGAAATTATAGAATACATGATTGTTCGGCAGCGGGTAATACGACAGCAGGCGGTATACCGGCTGTTCGGCACAGTTCAGTGCCGAAAAGGCCTCGTCCGTGCACAAAGCATTGTGGTAAAAGCCGTATACCGACACAGCCAGGCAGAGTACCAGCAAGGCCAGCAGGGGCAAAGCATGCTTCCTGAACAGCGCTCCTGCTTCACGCCAGGGTAAACGGAATGGCATGCGGTACAGGGACCCGGCGAAGACCAGGGCCAGCACAATACCGGCCAGGCTCCAGAGATTGCCTTTTTGCTTCAGTGCTTCGGTAAAGGTTTGGCTGACAAACTTTTGCTGCCGGTAAATACAGCCGTCTGCTCCAAGGAAGTCTGCCAGCAGTGCTGCACGGGAATGCCCGGTATAGTACAGGGCAAAGCAGGCATACAGCAGTACCAGGCCACAGCCTGCCAACAGGGGCAGGAGCCGGAAGCGTGATGTAGAGCCTGGTCTGGTCACAGCCATGGTTTTAAAATTTCCTTTTTTGAAAATAAGCTGCCTGTATTATTCCCGATCTTTAAAACGCAATTGTCACAGCAATGTTATTTTTGTGTCATAAAAGAAACACAATCGAAACTATCTGATGGAACAGGAAAATCAAGCGCCCCCAAACAACAAAAAAACCTGGCTGAAACGCATCGGCATTGCCGGTTTCCTGTTCTTCCTGCTCAAAGGCATTGCCTGGCTGTTTGTATTCTACTTCGGGTTTAAGTTTTCCGGCTGCCGGTAACTTACATTTTTTCCGGCAGTGCTATACCCAGCAGCTTCATCGCATGTCGCATTACCTGTGCACTCATCACGATCATCATCAGGCGCAGGTCTTTTTTCTCCTCACTCTCCGCTTTCGAAATGCTGTGCTGATCGTAAAACGTATTGAACAGCTGGGCCAGACCGAAAGTATAGTTGCAGAGCACAGACGGGTTCATTTCCCCGGCCGCCTCCTGCAAGACCATCGGGTAACGCTCCAATGCGACCAGTATATCCTTTTCCCCTTTTGCCAGCGCCTGCGTGGTCGTATAGCCTGAAAAGCGCTCCGTACCCGGCATCAGCGGCAATTGCTCCTTGCGTAGTATAGAGCTGATCCGCGCATGGGCATACTGGATAAAGGTAGCCGTAAAGCCATGCAGGTCTATGGACTCCTTGGGGTCGAAGATCATTTTCTTTTTCGGGTCTACACGCAGCAGGTAAAACTTCAGCGCGCCCATACCGATCATCGTGTACAGGCGGTCCAGCTCATCGGGGCTGAAGCCTTCGGCCTTGCCGTTTTGCTCCGTCTGCTCCTGCGCCATCCGCTTCATTTCATCCATCATATCATCCGCATCTACCACCGTACCTTCCCGGCTCTTCATCCGGCCGGTCGGGAGCTCCACCATACCGTACGACAAGTGATAAATACCCTCAGCACAAGGCTCGCCCAGCTTTTTGAGGATGAGCTTCAGCACCTGCATATGATAGTTTTGCTCATCGGCGATCACATACACCGACTGGTCCAGTTTGAAGTCATTATACTTCAGCACCGCCGTCCCAATGTCCTGCGTGATGTACACCGAAGTACCGTCGCCGCGCAGCAGCAGCTTCTGGTCCAGGCCGTCTTCCGTCAGGTCTATCCATACCGAATTGTCTTCCTTGCGGAACAGTACGCCTTTCTCCAGGCCTTTTTCCACAATCGCTTTGCCCAGCAGGTAGGTATTGCTTTCGTAGTACATTTTATCAAAGTCTACACCCAACCTTTTGTACGACACCTCGAAGCCGCCATACACCCAGCCGTTCATCGTCTGCCAGAGCTTGTAGACTGCTGTATCACCGGCTTCCCACTGGCGCAGCATCTGCTGTGCCCGTTTCATCACCGGGGCTTCCTTTTCCGCCAGCTTCTCATCCATGCCTTCCGCTACCAGGGCTTTGATTTCAGCCTTATAGACATCATTAAATTTCACATAGTAGTCGCCCACCAGGTGATCGCCTTTGATACCGGTGCTCTCCGGTGTGGCCCCGTTGGCATAGTCCTGCCAGGCCACCATCGATTTGCAGATATGGATACCGCGGTCATTGATGAGGTTGGCTTTGATGACCTCCTTACCGGTTTCTTTCAGGATATTGCCCAGGGCATAACCCAGGAAAATATTGCGCAGGTGGCCGAAGTGCAAAGGCTTGTTCGTATTGGGGGAAGAGTACTCCACCATCACGCGTTTGCCGTCGCCGCTGTGCGTACCGAAGGAAAGATTGTGCCAGTTTTGCTGCAGCATACCGGTGAAGAAAAGGTCTTTAACCGTAAGATTTAAAAAGCCACTCACGAGCTGGTATTCTGCAAACAGGTCTGCATACTGCTCTACCAGGTAGCCGCCGATCTGTGCGCCCAGGGCATCCGGCTTTTGTCGCAGCATCTTTACAAAGGGAAACAACACGACGGTGTAATCTCCGCGGAACTCCGCCTTGGTCTCGTTGATGCTGACCATATCGGGCGTAAAAGTCTCGTTGGGGTAAAAATAATGCAATGCGGCAAGGGCGGCCTGCCTGATCTGTTGGGTAAGCATAATATCTGTTGAAAAAATTTGTACGCGAAAATAACTAATTCGCCGTTGTCACAGCAGCATTGAACGAATTGCTTTCAATTTTCACCCGCTCATAGCGGTCCAGCTTGTCCAGTTCCAGCAGGGTATGGCTACCATCAGCCGAACGCTGGAAGGCCGGTAGGAACTTCGCGCCATACACCAGTTCCGACGCATCGTAGGATGTTCTTTGCTGTACGGTATTGGAATAATGATCGTCAAAAGCCTTTACCCCTACCATTACTTCTATGTCCGATTGCTGCAGGTCTGCTTCACTGAAGCCCCAGAGCGGACTTTGCTCATCGATAAGGTGCACAATGGTCCAGCTGAGCGCCAGCGAATTGACCGAGGATATCTCCAGCGGCAACTGGAAGAACTTAGTGACCCTCCTGCCCTCTTCTGCGACGTGAAAGGCGATCGTAGCCTGGGCCTGGGCATCCGTAAGGTGGTTGTTCTTTTGCGAGGCCACCCGGCACATCAGCGCAGTACCGCCTTTGTGCGGAGCAACAAGAATGTGTTCGCTGAATTTCAGGTAAGCTTTAGGCCGTGAAAAACGGGCGAAGAACAATCCCGTGACCAGGGCAAAAGACATAATGCCGGCAAAAGATTCCAGCGACGCGACCACGTTGGCCACCAGGCCTTCCGGGCTGATGTGCCCGTAACCCACGGTGGTCAGCGTTTGCGAACTGAAGAAAAATGCCTGCTGGAACTGGTTGGCCAGGGAGCCGCCCGCATCTGTACCCTTCAGGTGCTCAATACCAATGGTCACATAAATAAAGGCGAACAGTGTATTGACAACGGTGTAAAACAGGAACACGAAGAGCAGGAACTTTACCCGGGACAGGCGCAGCAGCAGGTGGTACCAGCTCATGCGGTCCAGGAAACTCATGCCTGTCTTTTTCAGGTTGATGGTACCGTCTTTGTTTACCAGCCTGCCGCCTTCAGCGCTGGTATTGGCGCTGAAGCCACTGTTGTTGATACTCTTTGAGCTGTTGCGTAGCGTAGCCATCTTTAATGAATAATGAAAAATTAAAAATGAATAATTATTAACTATTAATTGTTAATTATTAACTGTTAATACCGCGGGTGAAACTGCTCCAGGGTCTGGCGCAGGTACTTTTTATCCAGGTGCGTATAGATCTCCGTGGTCGTAATGCTCTTGTGCCCCATCATCTCCTGCACCGCCCTCAGGTCTGCCCCGGCCTCTACGAGGTGCGTGGCGAAAGAATGCCGCAAGGTATGCGGGTGTACGCTCTTTTTGATGCCTGCCTTTTCCGCCAGGTCTTTGATGATCATAAAGATCATCACACGGCTGAGCGGGGCGCCGCGCCTGTTCAGGAACAGTACGTCCGAGTATTTTTCCTGCACTTTCATATGGCTGCGTGTATGCTGGCGGTACAGGCTGATCTGTTTTGCCGCTTCGGCACCTACCGGTATCAGGCGCTCCTTATTTCCCTTACCCGTCACACGGATAAAGTCGATGTCCAGGAAAAGGCCGGACAGCGTAAGCCCCGTGAGTTCAGACACCCGCAGGCCGCAGCTGTACATAGTCTCCACTATGGCCCGGTTGCGCTGCCCTTCGGCTTTGCTGTGGTCGATCGCCGCAATCATACTGTCTATTTCCGCTACAGAAAGCACCACAGGTAAAGGCCTGCTCAGTTTAGGCGCGGACAGCAATTCGGTAGGATCTGCATCGATAACGCGTTCGAGCAGCAGGAACCTGTAAAAAGATTTGATACCGCTCAGGACCCGGGCCTGCGAGTGGGCGCTCAGCTCCAGAGACCCTACATGCTCCAGGAACGATTGCAGATCTTTAAGCACAACATCCTTTACCGGTATGCTATGCTCCTGCAAAAAACCGAACAGCAGGGCCACATCATGCAGGTAGGCGCTGATCGTATGCTCCGACATAGACCGTTCCAGGCTCATATAGCTCTTAAAGGAGTTCAGGAAGGATGCAGACATACGTTTTATCAGTTTTAATGCCCGGGATTGGGTACAACGGTGCTTTTCAGCTCAGGCACCGGCAGGGGTTCCAGGATACCGAAATGCCGCTGATCGATGGTATCAATAGCTGCCTTGCGCTTCAGCTGGTCACCGACCACCGTCTTGATCCGGCTGGCAGCCATCTGCAGGAT
>JAEUVW010000139.1 GCA_016786525.1 Chitinophagaceae bacterium | reverse complement strand
AATATTCAATAATACTGAACAGTTTATAAAATCTAATTCCCAATTAATTCTCTTCCACCCCAATTGCGTTTTACATACGATTATTGCATATACAGTCTTTCCGTGCATTATAGTAATGTCTGGTCTTATGACCCGCTTTTTTTTCTTACCTGTTTCGTCAACCCATTTTTCTATAAGAATATCTTTTTCAGAATGGGCCTGTAAATGGCTTTTATGTTTTTGAAGGTAAAGATGCAGGTAGAATAAAACACTTTCAACCAGAAAATCTGCCGCATTTGATAGATAGCCTTTATTTAGTATATTTTTGATCTTTTGGTTAGACTCGTAATACACTTTTAGCCTGTTGATCAGTGCATCTGACACCTCTTCTGTCCTGTTGTCGAACAGATAATCAGTGGATATCTTTTGTTTAATTTCTGCTAAAGTTTCAGGAATTGCTTCGAGGGCAGTGATATATTTCTGATCGAATTCTTTTAATGTTTTCATGTATATTAGTTTTTAGGTCAAATTACCTACATTTTGAATATTGTTTGAATTTAAATCCTTAATCCAATGAGCCTTTCCATACCTCTGTGAAAATAATGAGCTTGCCCTCTGCATTAAATATGCTAACCATCAGAACAAGTATTTTGAACAAAAAATACCTGTTGCCCTTCAAAAGAGTTACTGCAAATCACCCGCTCCACACCACAAAAACAAAAGCCGCTACTACAGCGGCTTTTGTTACGTCCTAATTTTCCCTATTACCCTTTTAACCCTTATTATTCGCGTCAAAGTCCACCATCCATTCGATGCCGTATTTGTCCCGGAACATGCCAAAATAGGAGCCCCAGGGACTGTCTGCCATCGGCACTTCGATGCTTCCGCCAGCTGAAAGCCCGTTAAATAAATGATCTGCTTCTTCCCTGCTTTCTGTACTAACGGAGATTTTGCTCCTGTTCTCGTTTTCGTTCACCTTGCCCATAAACTCCGGGACATCGTTGCCCATCAGCATATTGCTTTTACCGATCGGCAAGGCAATGTGCATGATCTTCTGTTCCTCTTTTGCATCTACAGGAAATTCAGGGCTGGCGATGTCCTTTAAGCGGACCACTCTTGCAAATTCCCCGCCGAATACGGATTTGTAAAAGGTAAATGCTTCTTCCGCATTGCCATTGAAGTTGATATGTGGGTTGATCAGTGCCATAACATCGTTTTTTTTGTACTCCAAAAGTACCGCTTCCGCAGCAGGTGCATCAGGTGGAAAAGCGTCAAAAAAAGGGTGATCTGCGTCAGGCTTTTGACCTGCATCGTACCGCGCAGCAGTTCCAGCCCTTTTGCACTACAGGGAACAGGCGCAGGCTTTTGCCGGAACAAATACCTTGAAACAAACAGGCAGGGCATGTTGTATCGTAAGTAAATAGTCTTATTTTTACTTATCTGTTATAAGTTGCATTAGTTTTTGCTGTAACATCTATGGGTACTGTTATCTGAGGCTGTTGTTTTATCTGCTGTGTGCCCTGTGTTGCCGCAAGATGAGAGGATCAGAGCCCTGAAAACCTACCCTATCATGAAAACAAAACTGATCGCCCTGATCGGGCTGATGCTCTTTTGCCGCCTCCCGGCCTTTTCCCAGGGCCAAAACAATATCTGGACAATGGGTGTCGGCCTGGGGCTTGATTTCAACACTCCCGGCCCCGTTTTGTACCCCAATAGCATCAAATCGAGGGAAGGCTGCGCTTCTGTCTGCGACTATGCAGGCAATCTGCTGTTCTACTGCGATGGAAACAGGGTATTTGACCGTACACATACTGTCATGCCCAATGGTTCCGGGCTGTTGGGCGATGTCTCCACCACGCAGGGCGTGGCCATAGCGAAAATAAAAGGTACAGACAGCCTTTATTACCTGTTTACGCTTAGCCTTGAAGGAGCACCGGGCAATTTGTATTACTCTGTGATAGACCTCAGGCTAAACGGAGGCCTGGGTGATGTGGATATGCCCAACAAAAATATTTTTATCCAGACCTACCTGTCCGAAAAAATGATCATTGCCGGAGATTGCAGGCAGCAGTGGTTGTTGCTGCATGACCGTGAACGCCCGAGATTTTATGCGTACGGGCTCGGATCAGGTACCAAAAGACTGCCGCTCCCGGTGACCTCCTTTGTGGGGGCAGCCAGAGTCGATAAATGGATTTATATGTTCGGAGAGCTAAAAATAGCTCCCGATCAAAAAACGCTGGCCATGGCCACTTCGCACAGCGAAGGTGTAGAGTTATTTGATTTTGATAACAGCACCGGTCTTGTCAGCAATTATCGCCTGCTGGACACTAATCTAAAACGCGCCCAGGCGTATGGGCTTGAGTTTTCCCCGGACAATACCAAATTGTATGCCGGGAGCCTTGCCGGTCCTCATAATGGTTTATACCAGTATGATCTTTCGGCCGGTAGCCCGGCATTAATCACCGCATCCAGGCATACATTGTATTCCGGCTATGTTAGCGGAATGAGGCTGGGCCCCGATCAGAAAGTGTACGTCATATTGTATGGGATTCCTCAAAACTTTTCGAGGATCAATGCGCCGAATCTCAAAGGAGCACTTTGCAACTTCGAGAAGGATTTTTTACCATCATCTTTTGCGAATACTGAAATTTGTTTGGGCTTTGGAAACAAATTTGTACTTCCTACCGATACGATACGGAGTACCAGCATAGAAAGCATCTGCTCTGACGATCTGCTCCGCCTGTCCGGCTCCGGGTACAAAGCGTATTACTGGGATGACGGGAGCCGGGATTCGGTAAAGCTCATCCCGGGTACCTCCGGGGTGTTTACCCTTCACTCCGTTTCGGGCTGCGATGTACGGGTTGATCGATTCGAGGTCGCGGCACATCCGAGGAAATTTGAAGTGACCAAAAGAGAAAGGGTATTGTGTACCCCGGAATTTATGAGCTTGTCCGCAAGGCCCGGCGCAGACTCGGTCCGGTGGTCAGATGGGAGCCGTTCCCCGGAGCTGACGGTTGCCGCGGCCGGCAAGTATTGGGTGACTTCTTACAACATCTGCAGCATCGGTATAGACACTTTTGTGGTACGGTCTAAACCCCTGGCTAAGGACCTGGTCATAAAAGATACAAACGTTTGCTTCCGGGATTCCGTAAGGCTCAGTGCCCCAATCGGTTTTACTTCCTTTGCCTGGAGTGGCGGCAGTGTTCAGAAAGACACCATTGTGCGCAGTCCGGGCAAGTTTATTGTAGTGGCCAGGCATGATACCGCTTGCTCGGCAGTAAGCTTTGTCTATAACCTTAGCCTGCAGAAACCCATCTATGCGCTGAAAGATACGACCAGCTGCTCCCAGGATTCCCTCACCCTGGATGCAAGGGTGGAAGATATGGATGCTACCTATGAATGGAGCACCGGTGAGCGTACCCCCCGTATCAGGGTGGCTCCTCCGGCCACACGCTTTATCCTGGTGCGTACAGGGCATTGTACGTTGCTGGATACGATTGAAGTAGCACACCTGCCCTCAGGCCTCGACCTGGGGCCGGACCAGATAGTCTGCCAGGGAGAGCGCATCACCCTGCGTTCCAACATCAGCGGCTATCAGTACCTGTGGTCTACGGGAGCAAGCGCTGCTGCAATAGAAGTATCGGAATCCGGAACCTATGTCGTAAAAGCGTACAATGACAGCTGCTCCAGTTCGGCCCGGGTATATGTGAACTTCGTGAATTGTGTCCAATGTGCGGCTATACCCAATGCCTTTACGCCCAACCAGGATGGGATCAATGACCTGTTCAAACCGGTGCTGAACTGCCCGGTACTGCAGTATGAGCTCTCCGTGCGCAACCGCTGGGGCCAGGTGCTGTTCTCGACAGAAAGTCCCAATGAGGGCTGGGATGGCAGTTCCAAAGGGCTTCCGCTTGAAGGCAATGTGTACTATTATCTGCTGAAAGTAAAATTCATGGCGCAGGAGGAACAGGAAGAATTATACAAAGGCGACGTAACGCTGATCCGGTAAGCGCCTTTGCTTTACGGGGTGAATCGGCCAGGCAGAGGAGGTGCCCGGCGCTTATGACGAATAGAAAGGTTTGATGTGATTTCATTTATCAAGCGTAGAGAAATTTAAGTTTAGTACCAAATCAACCAGTTCGTCCCGACTTAATATTTCAAGAACTTCAAGCCAAAATTGATCCGCAAGGATTTTTAGTTTAGGGTGGGTGTCATCTTCATCATTGTACGACAACTTAGCATCCTCCAGCGCATGAACAATACTTCTTACATCTTGTTCCGAATACTGAAAAGAACTTACCATTATATTCCCCCATGTACTAAGGAGTAGCTCTAAATCAGGTGGAGTACTTTTCGTAAGCAAAGGAATAAGCCCCTTTCTCTCATTTTGAGAGCGGGTACTTAAACGTTCAAATACAGTTTCTGCTATTTGTTTAAATTCTTCAAAAGAATCATGGATACCCTCTTTGCTGAACTTGTCTTCAATACGTCCATAGTTTTTAGGTTTTGTATTTCTATAGTCTGCCCGATGGCTCAACAAGTCGTTTGGCGATGTCAGTTTAGAGTTGAAGTAAGGGATTTCCTGCAGGATATATGCTTCGATTTCCTTCATTTTAGGGGTATCTGCTGCGTGTTCTAAATGATACAGTAAATCATCGATATCTAAAATGTCACTCTTTTTGTCAAAGCTAATTGTGTTGGATACGAAATCTTTTGAGTGGTTTGTTTTTTTTGCGATATTGAAAACAATTAGACGATCATAATGCTTGCTATGTTCATGTTTGTCAAACAGTGCTAAAGTCTGCTCAACCTTCTTTGATCCAGTTTGGCTGGTTACTTGCACACTTATTTTGTCTTTGGATGACCCTAAGTCAATTCCAGGGTAAACCAGCGATTGCGCATTCAGATTTTCAAGCTCCCAATTGTATACTTTATTTAAGAGATCTTTGAAAAATCCTTCCGATTTTTTGTTTACATCATACAGCCCATTTCGAACTTTTGAATAAATGATATACCGTAGGATATTCAAGTTTGTTACAATTGTTTCAAATGCTTTTGCTTTTTCCATGTAAATGATCTTATGAATTAATGTTGAGGTTGGTCAATAATGTATGATACAAGTTTCTTGAAAAATGCAAATTTTTAATTAATGCCTCAAATATGGGCACTGGCTTCAAAAAAACATGCCGCCCTATCAAGAAAACCTCCCCCCCCATTGAGGAAGGCTTTCTTTTTACAATAGCATTGCCGGAGTGTATTAGCGCTTCACGAGCTCCACCCGCCTGTTTTTCGCTTTGCCTGCTTCGGTATCGTTGGCGGCTACAGGAGCCAGGGAAGCCACACCTTGGGCCATGAACTGGCTTTTGTTTATCCCGTAAGTGCCTGCCAGCTCATTCACTACCGCAGTAGCACGGTCTTTGGATAAAGTCAGATTGTGCTCAAAACTGCCGCTGTTGTCCGTATGGCCTACGATGTACACATTGATAGCAGGATTCGCTTTCAGGAAAGCGGCAATGGCTGTAAGCGCCGGCGCCGACTCCGGTTTTATAGTGGCTTTGTCCGTGTCGAAATAGATGCCGTAAAAAACGGCCTTGCCTTCGGCCTTCAGGTTGTTTCTGATCTCTTCGGGCGTGAACGTCACATCCTGGCGCAAAGCGGCTTCCTTCACGCTTTCGTACCAGTACCAGCTGCTACCATCGGTATACACTTTGATCCAATAGCTGTCGCCGCCTTTTTTTAATTTGCCCCAGACGCCGCTGCCATTGTTCAGCGTCACCTCACCGCCCGCTTTTTTGAGGGCATTGGCGTAGTTTTCATAGATCTGCGCTGCTGCAGGTCGTTTGTCGAATGCGCCGTTGAAGGCATAGGCCGCCTTGGTGTATTCGCCTTTTTTCAGTTCGGATTTTGCTCCTGCTTTGGCATAGACCTCCAGTTCGGCAAACTCTTTCTGTTCGCAGCTCTTGCGGGTATGTTCGGCCAGGGGGCTGAACAGGGTCTGGCAAGCGGCATCGTCCTGGGCATGCAGCTGGGCAGCCAGCAACATCAGGGCGCAAAAGACAGTGGATTTCATGTAGCGTTTTATTGATTTCATAAATACAGTTTTGGTAGATGTGAACACAAATGTATATCGGGGAGCATTTAAAACAGCCGGATGTATGATAAATTGTGATGAATAAAAAGCTGCTGTTTGCCTCCCGGCACCGGCGTGCAGGCAGGCAAAAGAAAACCGGTCTGCCCGTGGGATGTGGGGCAGATACAGGGGCAGAGCTCATCTATTCATGCGGCCCTTCAAGCCCATAGCGTATGGCCGCTTCCAGCACCTCCCTGTTGATGTCTTTCAGGGTTTTGAATTTGATGCAATAGCCCGTCACGGTAGCCTTGCCCAGTTGAGGGGCAAAGGTCCGGGCCAGGTAAGTCTTGTCTTTGATGCCCAGGATGTACACAGAGATGCCCGTTTTGTTGGCACTGATACCGACCTGGAAAAATATCCTGTTGCTGCCGTCGGCATACTGTATGGTGTACGATCCATACCCGATATTGGGATTGCTTACCGTTTTGCCTTCACTGTTTTTACCGTCCTCAAACCAGAGTTGCACGTCTGCGGTACTTTTTATGATGCTTTGATGCAAGGCTTCCAGCTCACTGCGCCTGGGTTCGGGCAGGCTGGAAATATACTGTTTGATCTGTTCCTGTATCGTGGGGGCCATACCTGTTGCTTCGGGATTGTTGAGCCAAATGTAGTACAGCTTTCCGGAGCCTGGGGTATCAGGCATAAAAAAGAATCCCGCTTGTATCAGTACGGTGCGGCGTTACGAAAAACCTTCCTGCATTGTTTACCTTTGATGCCGTAAAATCCTATGACAGCAGCAACATTTGAAACAGCAAGGGCGACCCGCGGTTCCTACCAGGCACTCTATGTGCTGAATGAAGGCGGCGATAAAAAGATAAGGGCTATTGTACAAAATATACTGAATGTATTGCGTGACCCGCGCCTGGAGGGCAAATTGTTTGTTGCATTGCTGGCCTTCGGCGATGGCATTGAACTGTTCCGGCTAGCCAAGCCTTACGGCCCCTTACTGGAACGCCTGGCAGGGCAGGGCGTGGCGTTCGTGCTGTGCGCCAATACCCTGAGCAGCAGGGAGATAGGGCCTGCGGAGCTGCACCCCTCCGTGCAGCTGGTGCCCAGTGCGAATGGCGAGATCATTTTGCGGCAGTATGAAGGTTGGGCGGTCGTGCATCCCTGAGTCGGAGCATGCCTGCGCGAAGCATTTGTTTGTTCCCTGTAGTCTGTACTTTTAAGCCTGTAAGCATATCACTGTATGGGTAAAATAGTCCTTTCGATCTTTATCTGTTCCTGTCTGCACCTGCAGGCCCGGGCGCAAAAGGCTGTTTTATCCACAGAAAGTACGAAAGTGCTGTACTGTTCCGTTGACAATGAGGTCAGTATTGCTGTTCCGGGGTATGCGTGTGCTGAAATAGTGCTGGAGTCGGCCGACTGTACGATCAAAGGCGAAGGGTGTCGTTACCGGCTTGTACCGGGGGATGTACCCGCGGCAGTATTGATCATACGGGCCGGAAAGAGCAGAGCGGTCATCGATTCGATGCAGGTGCCGGTCAGGTCCCTGCCCCAATCCCTGTCGGTAAAGATCGCATCAGGGAAGGAAAACAGGGGCCCCATACTGGAAGACGCCCCTTTTTTGATATCAGAGGAGGGGCCGGTGCCGGAAGCGCTGTTCCGGATTGCGGCCTTTGAAGTGAGCCTGGTCCGGAAAGATAGTATCCTGCATCAATGCAGGACAAAGGGCAGCCGTTTTGAAGCGGCCACCATCTCTGCCATCAGGCAGGCGCAGGCGGGGGACCGTATGTTGCTGGAGGACATACAGATTCTGGCACCGGATCAGCGGAAAAGGCTGATGAGCACTGTCGTCTATACCTTCAGATAGGTCCGGCTGTATGAGCTGAAAATCATGGAAATTTCCCTTGTCATAACAATAACAGGGAGCCTGATTTATTCTGATGTATCTTTACACTGAAAGCTTTTCTTTCATCCACTTTCCCCACTCGCTATGAGGTTATTGGTTCACACTAAGCCAATAATTTTTATGACGTCCCGGGAAGCAATTTTGCTGATCACTGTTGGTTTTATTTTCTGCGTTGCGGCGCTGTACTGCTATTATTTGTGCCATAGCTGATGCTATTTACTGAGCTAAGAGGTGTTATAGGCTTATTTTTGCCTGATGAAGCCATATCCTACCGGGCTCAGGGTACAGTATAGCGCATCAGGCCCTGCTGCAGGTACCCTTGTTTTCCTCCACGACTCCTTAGGCTGTATTACCCTGTGGCGCGATTTCCCCGATCGCCTGGCCGCGGCAACAGGCTGTGCCCTGCTGGTATACGACAGGCTGGGATATGGACGGTCGCCGGATTTTTCCCCAAATGATACCCGCGATACCACTTACCTCGAAAAGGAAGCTGATGTGCTGGAGCGTTTGCTGGAGGCCTACGGCATCAGCGATGCCCTCCTGTTCGGGCACAGCGACGGGGCATCTATAGCCCTTATTGCCGCGGCAAAATACCCTGCCCGTATCCAAGCCGTCATCAGTGAGGCGGCACACATTTTTGTAGAAGAAGAAACGCTGAGCGGCGTGCGGGCAGCGGTGCAGGCTTACCGTACGACCAATTTACGGGAGCGGCTGCAGCGTTACCACGGTACAAAAACCGATGCGCTTTTCAGTGCCTGGACCGATACCTGGTTGTCCGATGCCTACCGGCACTGGAGCATCGAGCCCTTGCTGCCCCGTATCCAGTGCCCTGTACTTGTGATCCAGGGTACACAGGACGAATACGGTACGCTGGCCCAGGTAGAGGGTATTGTAAACGGAAGCGGGGGACCTGTTCAGCGTTTCGTGATACCCGAAACAGGTCATACACCGCATAAGGAAGCGGCAACGGCTGTACTGGACCGCTCGGCAGCTTTTATCCGGGAATGTTTGTCAGAAAGGCATCTGAATCCAGCAATGCCCGGACCAGCCGGCCGATCTGATCCCTGACCTCATTGAAGCGAAGGCTGTCCATATTCCTGGGGTCGGGTATGCTCCAGTCTATATGCTGCCGTGCGGGCATCCAGGGACAGGCATCGCCACAGCCCATGCTGACCACCACATCAAAGGGCGCCTCGCTGCGGATGGCATCCAGGCTTTTGCTGGTATGGACGCTGAGGTCGTAGCCCAATTCCTGCATGGCTTTGACCGCCCTGGGGTTGATGCGGCCGCTGGGGCGCGAACCTGCGCTGAAGGCCTGTACTTTTTCCTGCCCGTATATTTGGGCAAAGGCCTGGGCCATCTGGCTGCGGTTGCTGTTTTCGATACAGACAAACAATACTTTCTTCATCGCTGGTCTATTTTTAGGACGCTGATCCCGATCCACAGCAGGTTGATGATAGTAAAGCGGGGATCGAAACCGTAGGTAAGGTTGAGGGCCAGTATGCCAGCCAGGATAATGCCGAAGCGCTTATGCCGGAGCAGCCACAGTTTTGTTTTTTTCAAGGGTGGAGTATTTTTTGCTAACAACAGGCGGAACCGGGTTTGCAGGATGGGGAATGCTGCAGCTCCTGCAATGCTCTTTTTTGTTTGGGCGGCAGGCCACAGGCGTCTGCTGCCAGGCAGGCGGTTTGCTTCGCTGTGAGCAGGAAGTCCGTTCCGTCGAAATCCAGGCCGAATTTGCCGATCGTGTTTTGCTGGTACTCTACCTCTATCTCCAGGTGTTCGCTGCCCAGTATTGTATGTGACAACTGCAGGATGTGCAGGAACTTTTGCGGGGCCAGCCTGTGCTCGTAGTCACCGGCTTCCCAAAGCTGGAAATTGGCCAGGGTCTCGCGGCGTTCTGTGCCGCCGCAATCGATAAAGTGTTTGCTGACAAGCCCTACTTCAGTGACATGAAAGTGATCGGGCAGGTACGATCCGTCCGGTAGCCTGAAATGTACGGCAGAGAGGCCGCCCAGGTGCTTTTTGAGTGTTGCGATGGTCATTGCTGGTGTTTTTGTTTTATTGTAATATTGCGATAAATAAGGATAAATTTTTTTTAACAGCAGCGGTCCGGTACTTCGCTTTTGAAAAATTGCGCAAACACCTGCCTGTACCGGTTCCAGGTTTTCGGTTCGATGCAGTAACAAACGCTGGTGCCTTCGATGCTGCCTTGTATCAAACCGGCATTTTTCAATTCTTTGAGATGCTGGGAAATGGTAGCCTGGGCCAGGCCCAGCTCCCCGACCAGGTCGCCGCAGATGCAGGTATTGGTTTTCAGCAGCTCCTGCAGTATGGCAATACGGGCGGGATGGGCTATAGCTTTGGCCATAGCGGCAAGCTCATTCTGTTTTTGCGTAAAGAGTTCAGTTTTGGTCGCGCCCATATTGATCGTAAAATTACGATGAAAATAGGAAACATTCAAAAAAAATGGTCAAACAGGACAGGTGGAATGTGCTCAGAAGATTTGATGGCAAAACAGAAGCGTTTATCTTAAATATCACTGCTACTAATGATTCCATAAGCCTGTACCTGAACAAGGGCGGCCTGGGAGATGATCCGGATATCATTGACTCTGCAAGTGCGTTGAAAGGCATATACAGGCTGGACCCGAACGGCCTTGCCATTAAAGGTGTGCAAGGGGAAGACACCTTAGAGCTGGTATATGAAAAACAAAAACACTTAAAAGCGAAGAGCTGGTTTTGGTAAGCTGCGCTTATGGCCGCTTTGCGGCGGTTTCGATCATGTCCTGCAGCACCTGCAGGTTCACATCGCTCAGTTTGTTGATGTAAATACAGCCGCCCCCCGTTTTGTGTTTACCCAGGTGTTCCAGCGCGGCAGCGTGTTCCCCCATCGTAACGGTGAGGTACAGGGAAATATTGGCTTTGCGCGGGGCGAAGCCGATGCGGAACCAGTCTACTTCCCGCCCCGAGCGTTCGCTTTTGTAACGCTTGTGGCCGAAACCGATAATGGCGCTGCCCCAGAGCACAGGCTCTTCCCCCGTAGCTGCTTTCATCATGTTCAGCAGGGCAAAGCTGTCTATGCGTTTTTGTTCCCCGTCTATACTGTTGATCAGGTCTTCCACAGATGCTGTGGTCGGCTTTGTTTTGATCTCTGCGAGCTTTGATTTCTTTTCAGCCATACAAAATGCTTGAAGACTAAGGTATCGAATTTTCCGCCGCGGGCATTCCTTTCGTTGTTTTACTATCCGGGATTCGTGACTGTCTCATGTAACCGGTGGGGTTTATTGCTTGTTGGTGGGCTGTGTGCTGTCCGGCGCCTCAACACCAACAAGGGCGGAGTGGTTTCCTGTTGCTTGAATTTGCACCGCTTGGGCCTCAACGGCAGTAAGGGCGGAGTGATTTCCTGTTGCTGGGCTTTACACTCACCTACGCCTCAACGCCAACAAGGGCGGAGTGGTTTCTTGTTGGTGGGCTTTGCACTCACCTGCGCCTCAACGGCAATAAGGGCGGAGTGATTGCTTGTTGGTGGGCTGTGCGCTGTCCGGCGCCTCAACACCAACAAGGGCGGGAGTTTATTGCTTGTTGCCGGGCTTTGCACTCACCTGCGCCTCAACGGCAGTAAGGACGGAGTGGTTTCTTGTTGCTGGGCTTTACACTCACCTACGCCTCAACACCAACAAGGGCGGAAGTTTATTGTTTGTTGGTAGTATTTGCACGGCCTGCACTTCAACGGCAGTAAGGACGGAAAATGTCAAATGACAACAGATGATGCGCCTTTACAAAAACAGGGTAAAATTGCGGGCGATCTCTGCAATGATATTTTCAGGTACCCCTGCCTGTGCTGCCGCTTCTTTCCAGTACGGGATCGTGTCCTGCACTTCGGATACGGTCTTTTTGAAATTT
>JAEUVW010000126.1 GCA_016786525.1 Chitinophagaceae bacterium | reverse complement strand
GGAATGATGATCTCGTCATCCGGATCCATACAGCTCATTACCCCAAACAGGATGGCTTCTGAACCGCCCGTGGTGACGATGATCTGGTTATGGTTGACATCTATGTTATTGCGCTTGTAATACTCCACCAGTTTTTTCCGGTAGCTTTCAAAGCCGGCGCTGTGGCTGTACTCCAATACCTTCATATCGGTATGGCGCACCGCATCCATTACGGCTTTGGGGGTCTCGATATCGGGCTGTCCGATGTTGAGGTGATAGACTTTGGTACCGCGCTTTTTGGCCGCTTCGGCAAAGGGTACCAGTTTACGGATCGGGGAGGGTGGCATGTGCTCACCGCGCAAGGCTATTTTTGGCATGGCGCAAAGTTAATCCGGCAATTTGGTAATTTGACAACTCTGCAAGGAGACAATTTGATAATTCGGCAATTAGTTAATTGGGGGCATTGCTCCGGAAAAAGCACTCAAAGCCCGAATAAGTACCCTGCACTCCGAAATCAGCAACACATTCTGTAGCGCAGCAGCCATTGCACGCTATACTACAAGTATTATGCAGATAAAAAAGAAACGCCCGGATATCTCATCCGGGCGTTTTTCTATAAATGATTGGTATTATTTCGTTTGTGCTTTTTCTTCGTCCTTTTTCTTATCGGCCTTCTCTTTACGTTTCAGGCGTTCCGGACGCGGGCAGTTGGCCTGCCAGTACTCCCTGGAGTTGCCGGAGGCGTTGAGGTAAAGGGAAATAGTGATGTTGCCGAACCACATCCAGTCGTTGGAACGGCTGTCGCCGCGTTTGTAGCCGTAGTCTACATAGTTGCTGCCGCTCTCTTTCCAGCCTACGGCCTGGTCGCCGCGGTAAGACAGTTTAACGGCCTGTGCTCCTTTGGATTTACCCAGGGAATCCAGGTTGACGTAAGATTTGCTCACATCGTCCAGGTAGTCGGTAGTGGTGGGCCGGAAGCCGATTTCACCCGAAATGACCAGCGTTTTGTTCACCAGGAATTTCATACCGGCACCGAAAGGAAAGGAAACATTGATGTTGGAGTATGGTTTACGGTCAGGATACATGGGCAATCCCTGGCCTTCCGTACTCAGGGGTTTCAGGAAAACCTTTTCCCCGTTCATACCGTTGGTAAAAGGATTGGCATAAAACAATCCGACGCCGGCAAATACATAGGGGCTGACGCGGTTCCGGACGCGGTCTACAGGCCAGAAACTATACTCTACTCCTGCATGCGCCTCAATAACGCGGGAGGTAAAATTCAGGTTACGTTGGAAGTGTACTTTAATATCGGAAAGACTGTCAGTGCCTGAAATGGTGGTATACGCAGCGCCAAAACGCAGACCCACTTTGGGTGTCATGTACATCTTGTAAGAAATACCGACCATTGGATGATACCCCTGCTTAGGGAAAAGCCTGTCATTCAGATCGCCATAATAGTTAGCTACGCCAAAAGACAAGCCAGCTTCATGATGCTTTTGAGCCTGCACTAATGCAGGTAAAAACAGGGCAAGCGAAAGTAGATATCGTTTCAAGACTGAAGAATTTTTAAGCTATTAATGGTGTAAGATAAAGCGAAAATGGCGAAAACAAAAGAAAATGCAAATTTTTTTGCCCTTGCTTTCGTTTTCGCCTTTGGTAAGGTATTGATGCTCAGCTATTCGGAATCTTCGGTTTTCAGATTGCCTGCTTCATCGACTATAAGGGTACTGTCCTGAACGGCGACCTGCGCTTCTGCAGCACTGGAGGGAAGTACCATATCAATATTAATGTCTTTCAGTTGCGGCAGCTGGGCGGGGGAGTTGATGCCCAGGTAATCCATAAAGTTGCGGGATACACTGTACAGCAGGGGTTTGCCTACAGCTTCTTCATTGCGGCCGACGATGACCACCAGCTCTTTTTCCAGCAATTTCTGGATGGAATAGTCTGCACTGACACCCCTGATGAATTCAATATCGCTTTTGGAGATCGGCTGTTTGTATGCGATGATCGCCAGGGTTTCCATTGCAGAAGCGGACAATTTCTTAATGTGCTTATCGCCGTTCAGCTGCAATACTGTTTTATGATAGTCCTTTTTGGTCAGGAACTGGTAGCCTCCGCCGATTTCGCGCAGCTGGAAGGGGTAAAAGTCAGTTTCGTATTTTTCACGCACGGCTTCAATGCAGGCGCCGATGCGTTCGCTTTCTATTGCCATTTCCAGGGATTGGCCGATATATTCTGTCAGTTCTACCTGGGTAATCGGGCGTTCACTCGCAAAGATCAGCGCCTCAACATGCAGTATCAATTGTTCCAGTTCCATAGTTTCAGTCTCAGATTGTACCCCGAAAATAGTTTTGCTTCCGCAGAATGGCCGGGAAAGAAATACACAGGTGTGGGTAACGTGATTTGCGTGATCCCTAGCCCGCGATGCGGGCGGCTCTGAGCAATATCGGGAAGCGTACGGTTTTCGGCCCCGATTCCGGCCACAAGGTATGGAGTTCCTGTTCGATCAGCGTTATAGGATTGTACCCTTTATCTTTTATATAATGCTGTACCGCAGACCAGGTGTTCAGGTAACCGGTAAACTGCTCCCGTGTCCACAACAGCCGGTGCACCAGCTCAGGAGCTTCTATCTTATCAAAAGGGAAAGGAATGGTTTTATATGCTTCATCAATATATTTCCGCTCAGGGTCCCAGTAAGGGCCGGTAATAGCTGTGTAAAAGTGCTGCAGCAGGCGATCGATACCCTCATCAATACCCGGCAGCCCATAGCCGGTGACCACAAGTACCCCGCCAGGCTTTGCGGTACGCCTGACTTCGGCATAAAAGCGCTCAAAATCAAACCAATGGACGGCCTGGGCCACGATAATCAAATCGAAACAGGCTGCAGGAAAACGGGTATGCTCTGCCTCCTGTTGGGTATACGTAATATTTTCTTTTTGCTGTGCGTGCTGCAATTGTGCGGCGCTGATATCGGTGGCGTACACCGTCTTAAAAAAAGGAGACAGGCCCGCTGCGACCTGCCCGTTGCCGGTACCGCAATCCCAGGCACAATCCCGGCCGGGAACTATAGAAAGAATGTACCGGTATAGTGAGGCGGGGTACTCCGGCCTGTAGCTGGCGTACAGGTCCGCATGGTTTGAAAAGTTGTCTTTCATCGGCTCCTTGTTGTGCAGTTGGCACCCGACGCCAACCCTTCCTACAAAAATACGGTACTCCGCTACGCAAAAAAAAGCCGCAACAAGAATGCTGCAGCCATCAGACGACGAAAAGGAAAAAACTTCTAATCTTCGAAATCAAGGTTTCGGGGTTCCTGGAGGATGTTGATATCACCTCCGGTAAGGGGCACTGTGTTTTCTACTATCTCAAATTTTATATCGTCGAACCAGATCTGACCGGTACCGCTGATCAGTGCACCGTAAGCAAGGTTGGTGGCATTCTGGACCACATCCAGCACTATCTCATAGCGTTTCCAGCCGGTAGTGCCTTTGATGGCCCTGTCCTGCATATTGTCAAAGGATGCCGCACGTTTGTCTTTCTGGTCTACACGAAACCACAAACCGGCCCAATCGGCAACGTTTTCCGATTTTACATAGCCGCTCATGCGCACGCGTTTGCCCAGGTACTGGTCCGGTATGGCAGTCTGCATCAGGGTGCCGAAGCCGGAAATCTTCTTGGCGTTGGACTTGATGGTGGCGACATTTTTCCCATCCCGGCCCATGCCTTTGTCTATGCCCATGTCATAAGATTTGGTGGCATCTCCCGAAGGGAACCAGCCTTTGGGCAGGTCGAAGGAGAAAAGGCACACTGCGCTCAGCAGCAGCGCAAAACTGTAGAGGATGTTCTTTTTCATTTGGTTGAATTTTTTTAAAGTTATTTAAGCATGTTAGTGGACGCAACATTCAGGGTGACGACTTCAAAACTGATATCGTCGAACCAGATTTTTCCTGGTCCAGAGAGTAATGCTCCGTAAGCCAGGTTGGTGGCATCTTCCGGTACATCCAACACGATCTCATAGCGCTGCCAGTCAGTGGTTCCCTTTACGGCCCTCTTCTCCATATTGTCAAAACCGAGGATTCCGCCGCCACTATTACCGTCTACCCGAAACCAAAGGCCGGCCCATTCACTGACGCCGCTTGACTTCAGATAAGCGCTCATTTTCACCCGTTTGCCCCTGTATTTATCGGGCAGGGCCTGCTGCATCAGGGTGCCGAAGCCTTTGATGCCTTTTTCTTTTGATTGGATGGTGGCCGCATTGCTGCCTTTCGGCCCGGCGCCTTTATCCAGGCCCATTTCATAACTTTTTGCTTCGTCTCCGGCAATGATCCAGCCTTTGGGCAGGTCAAAAGCACATAAGGATAGCGATACTGATAGCAACAGGGTTGCTGTGAGTGCCCGTTTTTTCATTTTGATCTTTATTTTAGAGTATTTGGGAACATAGGGGGTACTGATCAAGCTGTTCTTCAGCGCCGGCGATCTGTGGCATGGCATACAGCCCGGCATAGGCTGCAGCAGGATCGTCCGGCTTTTCTCTTTCGGATTCTTTCTGCTCCTGCGTAGCAATCTTTGCCTTTTTGAGCCTGCGCACGGCTATCCTTTGCTGCGCTGCAGGGCTTGCTGTTGTTGTGCTCTCTTCCTGCTGCACCCCGGATTCCTGCTGCACTCCAAGTTCCGCAGGGAGCCTGCCCGCTTCAGGTTTTATCGTTGCGGTTTCCGGTACCCTGCCGGTTTTGCGTGCCGGATACAGGTAAAAGCCCAGCACCAGCAGGAACACTACAGAAGCCGCGGCCAGACTTATAAAGAAAGGCCTCCTGGAGGGTACAGGCTTTTGTTCAAGGCGTTCGTCCAATGCCGCCCAAAGCGCAGCCTGCCCCTCCAGCAAGCCGCCGGTTGATTCATGTTCCCTGACCTTCCTGCGGATGGTCTCTTCTGCCCTGTTATCGTTCATACCCCAACCTTTTTTGTTCCAGTACTTTTTGCAATGTTTGTTTGGCTTTATTCAGCTGCGATTTGGAAGTTCCTTCCGATACCCGCAGCAGAGCGGCTATTTCCTTATGGCTGTAGCCTTCTATCACGAAGAGGTTGAACACGGTCCTGTATCCGTCCGGCAATTGATTGATCAGCTGTACAATCTCCTGCGCACTCATTGAAGTAAATACCGTTTCATCCAGCACATGTTCCGCGGCCTGCTCTTCAGACATGAGGCGGATACTCTTGCTTTCCCGCAGGAACATCAGGCATTCATTGACCATGATCCTTTTCATCCAGGCCCCTACACTGTCTTTGCCGGCATAGCGAAAACGCTCTATGGTGCTGAAGAATTTGTAAAACCCATTCATCATCAGCTCTTCTGCACTGTGTGCATCTTTGACATATCGCCTGCACAGCAGCAGCATACCTTTGGCATAGGTAGCAAACAGCTGCTTCTGCGCTGACTTGTCGCCGGTCTTACAGGCTGCAATGATATCATCCATTAATGCCTGCTCTCTTTTGTCTTCAAATATAAATATGCAGTCCGGGGCAAAAAGGTTGCCTGGCAGAAAAAATATTTTTGCTTCCACCGCCGTTAGTAGGTTTGCAGACGATGAACCTCTTCATGAACAAGATCCCCCAACAGCAACTTTATGATTATTTCATCCTGGCTTCCCGCTGCTGGCTGGGCTATATACTGATCAGCTATGGCTGGTCAAAACTGAACGACGGCCAGTTTGGCGTTTCGGAGGCCGAGTTGGACATGCCACTGAAAGACCTGAGCCTCTTCCGTCTTTCGTGGTACCTGGCGGATCATGAGCCGTTTAAGTCGTTCATCGGCCTATCGCAAATCCTGGCCGGCCTGCTGCTGATCTTCCGGAAGACCTGTATCATCGGGGCCTTTATGTCCATTCCCATATGGCTGAACATACTGGTCTGGGACCTTACGTTCCTGCAGGCTTTTGGCCATGCATTCACCATACGTTTATCGTATTACCTGCTGCTGACCATGCTCATTCTTTATCATTACCGCGAGCGGGTATTTCCTTTACTGGGTTATGCGGTGCAAAAGGACAAGCCGGTCTTCAGGCACCCCTTCTGGGCTTACCTGCTGCTGCCGCTTGCGGGCCTGATCATTGAGCTTACACCCGGCATCCCGCGCATGATCTCTGTGCTGACGGGGGCTAAATAAAAAAGGAGGTACCTGTTGATACCTCCTTTTCCTGCCCTAATCATTGTCTTTAACCGATAGCCTGCGCCAGGTCCTCGATCAGGTCGTCGGCATCTTCTATGCCGACACTGAGCCGGATCAGGGAATCGCTGAGGCCGCGCGCTACGCGGTCTTCCTGCGGAATGGAGGCATGGGTCATCGTAGCCGGATGGCCGATCAGGGACTCCACACCACCCAGGGATTCTGCCAGGGAGAATAGTTTTGTTTTCTTCAACACCTCCAGGGCGGCATTGATATTGTCGTCCAGGAGCGTAAAGGAGATCATACCGCCGAAATCGCGCATTTGTTTCCGGGCGATGGCATGATTGGGATGATCTTCAAAGCCGCACCACAGTACTTTGCCTACTTTAGGGTGATTGCGCAGCCAATGCGCTATTTTCCTGCCGTTCTCGCAATGGCGCTGCATGCGCACATGCAGGGTCTTGATGCCGCGCAGCACCAGGAAGCAATCCTGCGGGCCGGGTACGGCGCCGCAGCTGTTCTGTATAAAACGCAGGCGCTCTTCCAGGCTTGCTTCATTGACCACCAGCACACCATGTACTACGTCTGAGTGACCACCCAGGTATTTGGTAGCGGAATGCAGCACGATGTCTGCGCCCCAGTCCAGCGGGTTTTGCAGGTAGGGAGAGGCGAAGGTGTTGTCCACTACCAGCAATAAGTTATTCGCTTTAGAGATCTTTGCTGCAGCTTCAATATCTATAATGTTCAGCAGGGGATTGGTCGGCGTTTCTACCCAAACCATTTTTGTTTTACCATTCACATACTGTGCAATATGTGTAGCATCGTGCATGTCTACAAAGTGAAAGACAATGCCATAGTTTGCGAAGATCTTGGTGAAAATCCTGTACGTACCACCATAAAGGTCGTTGGAAACGATGACTTCGTCGCCGGGTTGCAGCAATTTGGCCACGGCATCCGTAGCCGCCATGCCACTGCCGAAGCACAGGGCAAAGCGCCCGTTCTCGATATTGGCCAGTGCGCTTTGCAGCGCGTCGCGTGTAGGGTTTTGCGTCCGGGCGTATTCATAGCCCTTATGATCGCCTGGTGCAGCCTGTACGTAGGTAGAGGTCTGGAAAATGGGGGTCATAATGGCCCCGGTACCCGGGTCTGGTGCTACCCCGGCATGGATGAGCCTTGTAGCGAGTTTATGCGTTTGCGAAGACATATGCTATTGAATAGTTTGATAAAGAAAAAGTGACAGCAAAGGTATAGAACCGCAGATATTAAACATCAGCAGCCCCGGGGCCGCATCAAACAAAGGAGACACAGCTCCTTTTTACCCGGTGGTACGGATGCGCCCCGGAACCATCCGCACAGCAGCAGGGAGCCGCTCCGCAACGATTGGGATTTCCGTAAGGAATGCTTAAAAACGTAAAGCTATAGGGTATCCGCTTATATTTGCACTTTACGTCAACAATCAAAGCTGTCTTTGTGAAGTACCGCAACGCATTACTTATTATCTTATTGGTTATCATAGCTGATCAGCTATCTAAAGTCTATATCAAAACCAATTTTTACTATGGTGAAGAGCGGCTGGTGCTGGGCCACTGGTTCCGTCTCCATTTTATTGAAAACAATGGTATGGCCTTCGGTATGAAATTCAGCCAGGGTACGATCGGCAAATTACTGCTGACGACCTTTCGCCTGATCGCTGTGGGTTTTGGCTTTTATGTACTGAAACAACTGGTTGTCCGTAAATATTCCCGGGGCGCTATTGTGTGCGGGGCCCTGATCCTGGCCGGCGCTATGGGCAACCTGATCGACAGTATGTTTTACGGTCTGATCTTCAGCGAAAGCAGTTTCCATATTGCAAAATTCGTACCCTTCGGGCAGGGATACGGGCGCTTCCTGCATGGACAGGTAGTGGATATGCTGTATTTCCCGCTGGTGGAGTTTAAATTTCCCGAATCTTTCCCACTGGTTGGCGGTAAAGTATTCAGCTTCTTTGACCCCGTATTCAATATAGCAGACGCGGCGATCAGTACCGGCGTGATTACCTTACTGGTCTTCCAGAAAAAAATGCTGCAACGCCAGGAACATACTCCCACTGAACTGAACGGGCAGGCCGGAAATTAAAAAAACAGCTTACCCCCTATCTGAACGCACAATAAGGACACGCCTATGCAAAACGAAGATCTCACCCCCGTAAACCTCTGGCTTGCAGGACGCAGTTACCGCATACTGGTGAAGAAAAACGAGGCGGATACGATCCGCCGTGCAGTGAAGGTGGCTGATGAAAAAATAACGGAACTGAAGCAGGCCTACTCCGGTAAAGACGACCAGGATTTCCTGGCAATGTGCCTGCTGATGTACGCTACAGACCATATCGGCACGAACAGTATGAACATCGCGGATGAGCTTAAAAAGCTCAATGAAGACATTGACAGCGTGCTGGGGTAATCCCTGGCTTTTCCGTTTCACGCAAAGACGCAGAGAAGCTAAACACAGAGAGCCTATGCTTTTCCATTTCACACAGAGACGCAAAGAAACAAAGGCGCAGAGCGTGCGCACCCTTCCATTTCACGCAAAGACGCTGCGAATCCACGCCTTTCCGTTTTAAGCAAAGAAGCTAGACACAGAGAGCCTAGGCTTTTCCGTTTCACACAGAGACGCAAAGAAGCAAAGGCGCAGAGCGTGCGCACCCTTCTATTCTACGCAAAGACGCAGACAAAAAAAAGACCTATAAGGTTTTGAAAACCTTATAGGTCTGGCGCAGGTCCTTTAGCTTATCGGGCTATTTTGTCGCCTCGGGCATCAGCAAGGCGTGCAATACATTTTTGGAATTCAGGTACTTGTTGGCCGTAGCGGTCAGGGCTTCCGGTTTTACCGATTTGACACGGCTTTCATAATTGTTGATATTGTCCAGCGGCAAACCAAATTGCTGGTATTTGCTCAGGGTCGCCAGCCAGAAATTATTGGTCTGGATGCCGGTTTTGTACTTCTGGATAGAAGTCTCTGTGGCTTTGGTCAGCTCATCGGCAGTGATATTACCCGGCTTCTTGCAGTCGTTCACAATTTCCCAGAAAGCTGTTTTTACTTTTTCTGCATTTTCCGGTCCGCAGGGCAGGTAGCTCTGCATCATGAATTTTTCCTTAGGGAATTTCTGCAGGCGCAGTGCCGCACCGCCGCCGTAGATCGCACTCATCTTTTCGCGGATGATGTCTGTGATGCGGTTGTTGATTACTTCCGCAAGCAGGGTCAGCTCCAGTTCGTCTTTCTGGTTGTAGGGTGTATAGAAATAGCTCATTTCATTGACCATGCTCTTGGGTTCGGTACCGGCTTTGATGGTAAAGGAGTTTGTGCCTTCTATCGCGTTCAAACCAACATCTTTGCTTTTGTTCTCTACCGCTTCATTGCCCAGGCCGCCGATGTACTTTTCCACCATCAGTTTGCAGCTGTTTTCAGGCACGCTGCCGACAATGAAATAATTCATGCCGTTAGCCGTGTTAAACCGTTTGTTGTAAAAGCCTACGGCATTGTTCAGCCGGATTGCATCAAAGTCAGCCGGATCGGGGATTTCTTTATTTCTCGGGTTACTGTGGTACATATATTTATTGAGCGTGTCGCCATAGTAACTCTGCGGGTCAGACTTCATCTGCGCGATCATCTGTACCTGCCTGCTCTTGAAAGAAGAAAAGGCTGTTTCGTCTATACGCGGGGCCGTGCATTTCAGGTACAGCAGCTGCATCGCTGTTTCAAAGTCCTTAACGGAAGAGCGGCCGCTCACGATATCGTTGTTCAGGTCTACATATGTATTTACATTTACCGTTTTCCCGCTCAGGAATTTTTGCAGGTCGGTGTTTGAAAAACGGCCGTAGCCCATTTCGTCCACTACGTTATTGCAATAATCTGCACTCTGGTAGTCGGCGCCGGGGTACACGGATGAGCCTCCGAAGCGGTACGCAGAGAACAGGACTTCGTCATTTTTCAGGTTGGTGTATTTGTAGGTTACTTTTGCGCCGTTGCCCAGGGTCCAGGTGGTGGTACCGATAGCAGCATCTTTTTCTTCTTTAACGATCTTACCGTTTACAGGCTGTTTTTCCAGCAGGGTTGAAGGGAGTGCTTTCTCCTGGTAGGCCACTACTTCCGTTTTCAGCGCTTCATCTACGAATGATTTCAGGTTGGCGTCAGTCGGCAGTCCTGCCGCTGTTTTAGTCGTCACCAGCGCAAAGTAATTTTTGTCGATATCGATCCGGTCTTTCCATTGGTTTACTTCTGTCAGCGAAATAGCCGCCAGCTTGTTCCTGATCGTGTTGTACTCCCATTCGATGCCCGGCACCGGCTCATTGGTCAGGAAGTGACGCACCAGTTCATCGACTTTTATTCTCGATTCGGTCTTGTCCCTTTCATTGTACATTTTCTCATAGTTCGCCATTACAGAAGCTTTGGCGCGCTCGAGTTCCGCGGCAGTGAATCCGAATTTTTTCACCTTAAGGGCTTCCCGGACCAGGGCTTCCGTGGCGTCTTTGATCTTTTCGCTTCCGCAGATCGCAAACAGCTGAAAGTTTTCCCAGCCGCGCGCCCAGCCCCGGCTCACACCACCATAGGCAAATACGAAAGGCGGATTGGCTGAATTTTTCAGTTCTTCCATGCGGGCGGAGATCATGGCATTGAACAAGGACTCCCGGGTATCGTCCAGGTACTCTGCTTCTGTGGTCGCTGAGACTTTCTTTTTGCTGTTGCCGATGATCTGGATCATGGTATAAGGCGCTTCATTATCGCTCAGTACCATGGCTTTGCTTGCCGTGCGTGTCGGGATTTCAAAATTTTCAGGTCTGGGCCTGGGATTGGCCGGGTTTTTAAAGCCGATGAATTTCTCTTTAATGAGCCGCTCGGCTTCTGCAGGCTCAATATCGCCCACTACCATTACCGCCTGCAGGTTGGGCCGGTACCAGTCTTTATAAAAGCGTTTGAGCACATCATACTTAAAGGTCCTGAGCAGCTCATCGTCTCCGATCGGCAGGCGGTCGGCATACAGTGACCCGTTCAGGTATTCCGGCAGCCATTTTTTCATCATACGGTCGTCTGCACCTTTCCCCAGGCGGCTTTCTTCCAGCACCACCCCACGCTCTTTATCTATTTCACCATTTTCGAGCAGGGCAGCACCACTCCAGTCTGCAATGATCTGGAAGCCCTGGTCTACTTTTTTCTTATCGTCGGAAGGGATGGGAAGGATGTATACCGTTTCGTCAAAGCTCGTATAGGCATTGAGGTCAGCCCCGAAGTCCACACCAATGCTTTGCAGGTAGTGCACCACCTCATTTTGCGGGAAGTGGGCCAGGCCGTTGAAGTTCATATGCTCCATCAGGTGCGCAAGACCCAGCTGGTCTTTGTCTTCGAGTATGGCCCCTGCGTTGACCACCATACGCAATTCTATTTTATGCTCCGGTTTACGGTTCTGAATGATGTAGTATTTCAGACCATTGGGAAGCTGGCCGGTACGGATCTTACTGTCCAGCGGTATTTTGCCTGCCTGGGCCAGGACCAGCGAAGGAAAGGCAAGGCATAGCAATGCCAGGTATTGCCTGATTGGTTTCATAAGTAGTTTTTTAAGATGAGTTTTGAAAAATCTAAATTTTTAATAAATATAGCCAAAATGCGCTATACGCCTGGAAGCAGGCCTGTATTATTATTGTCAAGACCTATAATTCGTCTATTTTTACCTATATGCTGAAAGAGTCAGCGTCCGCATAAATGATGAAAAATGAATAGTGTTCCTGGTGAACAATTCCCCCTTGCCTCTCTTGCCTTCCTGGAAGGCGGCGGTGAAATGGGTGCTTTGATACGTAACAAAAACTGGAAAGACCATCCCCTGGGGGAACCCGAGACCTGGCCCTCAAGCCTGCGTACGGTCCTCGGCATTATCTTACACTCCCGCTTCCCGATGTTTGTCTGGTGGGGACAGGAACTATTTTGCTTTTATAACGATACCTACCGGCCGAGTCTTGGCCAGGAAGGTAAGCACCCGGCGATACTGGGCATGCCTGCCCGGCAGGCCTGGCCCGAGATATGGGACACGATCCAACCCATGATCGCCCAGGTATTGCGGGGCGACGGCGCTACCTGGAATGAA
>JAEUVW010000122.1 GCA_016786525.1 Chitinophagaceae bacterium | reverse complement strand
GGCAAACGGTATTCCCCTGCGCACCGCTATTGGCTATGGCGTATTGGTAACGGTGGTATTGATTGCGGCCCGTATCATCAGCTCCTATGCAGCGATGATCGCCACTTTTATCTTCCGGCCCGGTGTAGCCCCCAGGGCCAGTTCCCGGAAAAGGCAGTTATTGATCCCCTTATTGCTGGGCTGGACCGGCATGCGCGGCGTGGTCTCCCTGGCCGCGGCCCTGGCCATACCCGTTACCCTGGAAAACGGCGCCGCATTCCCGCACCGCAACCTGATCCTGTTCATCACCTTTGTCGTGATCTTACTGACCCTCTCCGTACAGGGCCTTACCCTGCCCTACTTTATCCGGCGCAGCCAGGCCTTTCATTCGATAGACCATGAAGAAGCGGAAGATACAGCCCGGCAGCAGATGAAGCAAAACCTCAAAGAACATACCTACCGCTTTCTCAAAAACAAGCATGAGCAAAGCCCGGACGCCTATGCTGCGAAGATGCTGCAGCATTGGGAAGAAAAATCAAAGGCCCCGGAGGACAGCCGGATGAATGACAACACAAAGGCAATACTGTACGAGTTGCTGGAAAGTCAGCGCCGGTACCTGGCCGAACTCAACAAAGATGCCGCGATCAACGAAGAGATCATCCGGCAGCAACTCTACCAGATCGACCTGGAAGAGGAACGCTTAAAAGTTGTGTAATACACATCACCTGGCACCTTTCTTCATTTCATTTTTAAAATAATACACCATATGGCTACCGATCAGCAATTTGTGGATTTTTTACTGGGCCAGATCAGGCATGCCGGCCAGATCAGCGCCAAAAAAATGTTTGGCGAATACGGCATCTACGCCGACGGCAAAATATTCGGACTGGTCTGCGACAACAAACTGTTCCTGAAACCTACTGCAGCAGGAAGGGCCTTTATCGGGACGCCGCAGGAAGCCCCTGCCTATCCCGGTGCGAAGCCCAGCTTCCTGATCGAAGAACAGATCGAAGACCACAAATGGTTAAGCGAACTGATCAGGATCACGGTCGATGAATTGCCCGAGCCGAAGCCCAAAAAGAAGCGATAGCGCAGCAAAAAACTTCCTATTTTCGAAGCATACACTATGAAACAATTTCCATTGTACCGGATGGCAAACATTCTTGTCCTCTTATCCTTGTCTTTTTTACTGGGGAGCTGCGAAGGCTACAACTGTGCCTCCGGATGGGTACAGGATGATGCAGACCGCACTGCCCTGGACAGCGTATTGGTTGAAGTAACCAGCGGCACAGCCAGCATGTATACCGACAGTAGCGGAAAGTTTGAAGCCTGCAACCGTATGGCTTCCTGCGTGCCCCGTTGCAAAGACATTACCGTGCGTTTTTCGAAAAACGGGTACCAGCCTGTTACCCTGACCAATCCAAAGCCGGAAAGCGTGATCCTGCTGCACCGGTAATTCGTCCTCCCTTGTGCCCGTACGCTGCCCGAACAGGAAGAAAGCATCGTGTACACGATCGCAACTCCTGGCTTAGCCTGCAGCCACATAATATCATCCAAAAGCATATCCTTAAAGGATTCCTTTTGTTATAATTGTTACAAAAACACAGGGAAATAGAATAAAATCTATACATTAGCGTAAGAGCACGTGCGTGATAATCTGTGATTCAGTAACAGCACAGCAAAATACCCTTCATTCAGCATGATCGCAGCCGCGCCCCTGGCTGCACTGTAGGCCTCCGGTATCCCGGACCCGGCTACGGCAATGACAGGCGCAGGCAATGCCGCCAAAACCTATTCCTGGCCAGGGCGATTGAACCCTATTGTGGCAACAAAACAACAAGGGGAAGCACCAGACTGTTGCGTCCGGCTATAGCCGGGTGAGCAGCGCGTACCGCATTTCCCGGGCAGCTGCAGCAAAAATCGGTTCCGGGTCTATCCCGGTCAGGCACAGATCAGGACATGGCCTGCCCCGGACCGATAATTACCGTAGGGACACGGCAGCAAAGACAGTATTGAAAAACATGTAGAAACGGAATCGGATATGCAAAAAACTCATTCCACAGCACTGGCAGACAGACTGCGCAAGATAAGCTACGCCATCAGTCTTTCGGGCACCGCGCTACTCCTATTGTGGATAGGAATCACCAAGTTTACGCCCACCGAGGCCCAAAACATTGGCCCCCTGATTGCCAACAGTTTCCTGTTGAGCTGGATGTACGAGTTTTTTTCATTGCAAACCACCGCGATGATATTGGGGAGCACCGAAATCGCCATAGCAGCCGGTTTAATAGTTTCCTTCCGAAGCCCGCGGCTGGGCATCATTGCCGCCTCATTAGGCATCATCACATTTGCCATTACCCTCAGCTTCCTGTTTACCACACCGGGCTTATGGCGCCTGATGGATGGAGTGCCCGTTACTGATTTTTTCATTTTAAAAGACATCACCGTCATAGGAGTCTGCCTGGGCATACTGGGCAAAAACATAGCCAGGCTACATCTGGCGGAAAAGCAGGCGGACACCGTTTAAAATATCCAAACATGAAAACCCTGAGTAGCCTTAAAGGGAAGGCTTACCCTGCCCAGTAGACCGCAAAAAGTATCAGCCGCCCCGGAGTAAAAACGGGCAGCCCTGTTGAATAATAACACCTGACAATCAAAAAACACGAACATGAGCAATACAACACAAACAATAATATCAGCTGCCCTGCTGGGTATGGTTTCCATGCTCAGCTGCAACACCAGTTCGGGCAATCAATCCCTGAAAAAGGAAATAGCCGCCGGAGACAGCAGCAATCAGCAAAACACAGCAGCAGACAAAGACAGCGCAAGCGTCATCTATTTTGCCGGCGGATGCTTCTGGGGAACAGAGCATTTCTTCAAACAGATAAAGGGAGTTATTGCCACCGAAGTAGGCTTTGCGAATGGCCATACCGAACATCCGACCTATGAAGATGTCGTTCAAAAAAACACAGGTTTTGCGGAAACCGTAAAAGTTACCTACAATCCTCAAACAATCGACCTGGACCTTCTGCTGAACCTGTTTTTCCTGACCATTGACCCCACCAGCGTCAACAGGCAGGGAAATGACATTGGCGATCAGTACCGGACAGGTATTTACTACACCTCAGATCAGCAGTTGTCCGCTATCAGGGAAAGGATCAATGCAGAAACGGCGATGCATCATAAGCCCATAGTTGTAGAGGTTGGCCCCCTGGAAAACTACTACAAAGCTGAGGACTATCACCAGGATTACCTGGAACACAATCCCGGGGGATATTGCCATATTAACCCGGCCTTGTTTAAAGTGGCGAAAGACGCCAATCAGAAAAAATGACCGTCCCAGCATCTTCCATGATCAGATTACAGCGTCTCCATGAGCCGGACAAACAGGAGCAATAAAACCCGGCGAATAGGAATGGCGAAAGTAAAAAACCCCAGTACACCCTTCCTGCATTTGCACCGTAAAGATTCCCAACAGTAAGTATGCTGGTACACGACAAAGAAAACAATCGCCTTTTGCCCCGGCAAACTGCCACTTCCGGGAGGACAAATACCTGCCATGGCACAGCGGATTACCCCAGGAAACCAGGAGGGAAAGGAATGGGCAGCACAATGGCAGTATTTCAATATTTAAAAGACCGCAAGCTGAAAGCCATTCCTCAATGCTCTTACCTCTTTCATATCACCCTGAGAAACCCACGGCTCAGAGCTATATTCAATTGGGAAAACCGGGTGCCCGGGAAAAACAGGCATCCTTCCATCATAAACGCTTCGGCAGACCGCCTTTACAACCTTATGCTTTGAAACAAGACTGCATTAAACAAAATGATCCGGACGATGAAGCCAAAGCTCAGCTATAGAAGCATCTTACTGTTCGTGCTTGTACCAGCCAGTACAGCAAGCCTGGCCCAAAAGGTCGTGCGCTGCGATCTGTACGTAAAAGACACCGTGGTAAACTTTGCAGGAAAAGAAAAACGCGCCATAGCGGTGAACGGGCAAATCCCCATGCCCACCCTGACCTTTACGGAAGGCGACACGGCGGAAATTCATGTGCATAACCTGCTAAAGGAAAAAACATCCCTGCACTGGCATGGCTTGTTCTTACCGAATCAGGAAGACGGTGTTCCCTATCTAACCCAAAAACCCATTGAACCCAACACCGTCCACACATACCGTTTTCCGATTATTCAAAACGGGACCCATTGGTACCACAGCCATAGCGGCCTGCAGGAACAACTCGGGATGTATGGTTCCCTGGTTTTGGAAAAACGGCCGGGCGACCCTGGTTTTCGTAAAGGGATTGACGATTTACCCGCTATCCCCCTGGTACTCAGTGATTGGACAAACCTGAAGCCTGAAAACGTACACCGCATGCTGCACAATGCCAACGATTGGTTTGCGATAAAGAAAAATGCCACGCAAAGCTATGCGGAAGCGATAAGGGCCGGGCATTTTAAAACCAAGCTCAAAAACGAATGGCTGCGGATGAAAGAAATGGATGTGAGTGACGTGTATTATGACCAATTCCTTATCAATGGGAAAAATGTAAGCCAGCACCTGCATACATTCAAAGCAGGCGACAAAGTACGCTTGCGGGTAGCCAATGGTGGTGCATCGTCCTACTTTTGGCTGACCTATGCCGGTGGCAAAATAACGGTAGTGGCCAATGACGGCAACGACGTGGAGCCCGTTGCGGTAGACCGTCTCGTCATCGGTGTCTCAGAGACCTACGACGTAGTGATCACCATACCCGAAGCCAACACAGCTTATGAATTCCTGGCTACACCGGAAGACCGCAGCAAGTCCGCATCTGTGTTTATCGGTTCAGGCATCAGGCAGTTGGCCGGCCGGCTACCGATGCTGCACTATTTTGAAGGCATGAACATGATGAATGGCCACATGAAGCTCAATGGAGACATGGACAATATGGGCATACTCAGGAGCCTTCAGACAGTAGATATGAACGCAGTGATGTACCCTGAAGTAACAAGTGCCGCAAACAAACGGCAGGAGCACGAACCCGGCCATTCCCTGCAGAGCAGTGCCAACAGGCCCGGAATGCCAGCGGGGAACAAGGGGCACAGCAGCCACAATACACCCGGGAAGAACACAGAAAGCAAGGAACATGCAGGCCATCCGATGCCGGAACAGGAAAAGCAGGAGAACAGGCATGCCGGCCACAACCGGCCCGACAACTCAGGCATTGTCACCCTGAACTATGCCATGCTGCAATCTCCCGTCCAAACGAAGCTCCCTGCGGATGCACCTGTCAGGGAATTGCGGTTTGAGCTAAGCGGGAATATGAACCGATATGTGTGGAGCATGGACAATAAAGTACTTGCCGAAACGGATAAGATCTTAATCAGGAAGGGCGAAATTGTACGGATTACACTGTACAACAATTCCATGATGCGCCACCCGATGCACCTGCACGGACACGACTTCCGGCTGATCAATGGGAAAGAAGCCTATGCGCCGCTCAAAAATGTGCTCGACATCAGGCCTATGGAAACAGACACCATCGAATTTGTTGCCCATGCAGCAGGAGACTGGTTTTTCCATTGTCATATCCTGTACCACATGATGGCCGGGATGAACAGGGTATTCAGCTACGAAAAACAGGACCCGAACCCCTTGCTGCCCGACAAAAAATGGGCTTATGCAACATTAAAACGGGAAAGCAACCGCTTCCACCTTATGGCCGAAAACGATCTGGCCACCAACGGCAACGATGGCCGGGCCATGCTTCAAAACACACGCTGGAGTGCCGGTTCAGAATGGCGCCTGGGCTACAACAAAAAGGACGGATACGAAACAGAAACACATGTGGGCCGGTACCTGGGCAAAATGCAATGGCTGATGCCCTTCATAGGATTTGACTGGCGGTACAGGCAAGGAGGCATGAACCGCCAGGAGCAAAACATTTTCGGTCAGAAAAACACGAAAGACCAACGGGCCCTGATCAGCGCCGGTATCAGCTATACCCTGCCCATGCTGGTACGCTTCCAGGCTGAAGTGTATGCCGACGGCAACGTTCGCTTACAGGCAGAGAGAGCAGACATTCCTGTTGCCAAAAGGATCAGGGCAGACTTCATGATCAACACAGACAGGGAATACGCCGCAGGACTGAGCTACAGAACCGGCAGGAATATCGGCTTGCGGCTGCACTATGACAGCGACATGGGCCTGGGTGCCGGCCTGGTGATGATCTATTAAGCAAAAAAAGCGCTCATCCCTGCCCGGTACTCCCGGGCACAAATTGTCTCTCCGGCCGGCTTGCATCCTGTGTGAACGCTTCAACATTATCGTTTATTGTGTGCAAAAAAATATAAGCGCAGGACCACCTTTTGCAGCTGCAGAGCCGATACTTTTGGTGACACAAACCCATAAAAACCGGCAATGGAACACAAATATGTACAGGACTTACGGCAGCTCAGCAGCACCGATATCGCCACTGCAGGCGGCAAAGCAGCCGGCCTGGGAGCCCTTGGCACCATAGAAGGCATAAATGTTCCCCATGGCTTTTGTATCAACACCGAAGCCTTCATACAGGTACTGCAGCGGCTTCCGCAAATGGACGCCTTACTGGACCGCCTGGCTTCTTTACACCCCGGCGACCGGAAAGATATTGCGGTGCTGGCAACCAAGATCCGCCAATTGATCGAAGCAGCGGAGCTGCCTGACGGGCTTGCGGCGGAAATTGCCCGGTATCTGGATACGACAAAGGCTTATGCAATCCGGTCCAGTGCCACTGCTGAAGACCTGCCTTCAACTTCCTTTGCGGGCCAGCAGGACAGCTACCTGAACATCTGCGGCCTGGAGTCAATACGGAAACACATCGGCCGATGCTGGGCTTCCCTGTTTACCGAACGCGCCATCCTGTACCGCATCCAAAACGGCGTGGACCATCGTAAAGTGCGGCTGGCGGTGATCGTACAGGAGATGATCTTTCCGCAGGCATCCGGGATACTGTTTACAGCCAACCCGGTGACGGGCAACAGGAAACAAAGCCTTATTGATGCGGGCTTCGGGCTTGGAGAAGCTTTGGTGTCGGGCATTGTATCCGCAGACCAATACACGGTAGAAAAAGATACGGTTGTAAGCAAAACAATAGCCGCAAAAAAACACCGGGTATCGCCCGCCGCTGGTGGCGGCACGAACATACAGGAGTTGGCAGCCCACCTGCAGCAGGAACAGGTACTTACGGAGCCGCAGATCATAGCACTGGCAGCGCTGGGCCGGAAGATCGAAGCGCATTCCGGCGGTCCCCGGGATATTGAATGGTGCCTGGCGGAGGACACATTCTATATCGTGCAGAGCCGCCCGGTGACCACACTCTTTCCCGTACCGGAAGAGCAGGACCAGCAATTCCGTGTTTATATTTCCGTCGGGCACAACCAGATGATGACTGATGCTATGAAACCCCTGGGCCTGTCCTTGTTCCTGCTGACCACGCGGGCACCAATGAAGACAGCCGGGGGCAGGCTGTTTGTCGACGTGGCCAAAACCCTGGGCACCGCTGCCGGCAGAAAGCAGCTCATCGAAGGGTTCGGCAAAACCGACCACCTGATCAAAGATGCACTGGAACAAGCTGCAGCAAAAATCTCCCTGGCTGCAGACGGCACGGCACATCAGCCTGTACAGGACATCAGAGCCGCCCCCTTGCCGGAAGACCCGGGCATCGTGGCAGAACTGATCCGTAAAAACGAGGCATCCGTATCGGCGCTGCAGGAAAACATCCGGGGCAAGTCCGGCCTGGAAACCTTCGACTGCCTGTCAGAAGACCTGGAAGAGCTCAAACGCATCTCCTTCGACCCGCAAAGTTCGGCGCTCATCATGGCCGCGATGAACGCCTCGCTCTGGCTGAACGAAAAAATTCAGGAGTGGCTGGGCGAAAAAAATATTGCGGATATACTGAGCCAGTCCGTACCGCATAACATTACGGCCCAAATGGGTTTCGACCTGATGGATGTCGCCGACCTGGTCCGCCCTTACCCGCAGATGGTATCTTATCTGCAGCAAACACAGGATGAGGATTTTATCGGCAAGCTGCCAGACTTCGAAGGCGGTGCAGCAGCCCGTAAAGCCATACTGGGCTTTCTCGACCGCTATGGCATGCGTTGTACGGGAGAGATCGACATCACAAGGGTCCGCTGGGCCGAAAAGCCGTCAACACTCATCCCTGCCCTGCTCAGCAACATCAGGATTTTCGCTTCCGGGGAAAGCCGGAGAAAATTTGAGCAGGGCCTGCAGGAAGCACTGCGCAAAAAGGAGGAATTGCTGGCACGCCTGCAGCAATTACCGGGCGGGACCCAAAAGGCGGAAGAAACGCGGAAAATGATCGACAGGCTGCGTCACTTCGGCGGCTACCGCGAATACCCCAAATACGGCATCGTTTGCCGCTATTTTATCTATAAACAGGCCTTGCTCAAAGCAGCGGAACAATTGGTACAGGCAGGCGTACTGCAACACAGGGATGACTGTTATTTCCTCTCTTTCGAAGAATTCCGGGAGGCTCTGCGTACGCAGGAAGCAGATCAGGCACTCATTGACGGGAGAAAAGAAGCGTTGAAGCACTTTGAAAAACTAAGCCCTCCGCGTGTAATGACCTCTGATGGGGAGATCATTACAGGATCATATAAAAAAGAAAAACTACCTGAAGGCGCCATAGCGGCCCTGCCCGTTTCTTCAGGCATCGCAGAAGGCCGCGCCCGTGTGATCCTGGATATGAACGACGCCGTACTGGAAGAAGGAGATATACTCGTTACCCGCTTTACCGACCCCAGCTGGACGCCTTTGTTTGTTGCGATCAGGGGCCTGGTCACCGAAATAGGCGGACTGATGACACATGGGGCTGTTATCGCCAGGGAGTATGGCTTACCCGCAGTCGTCGGCGCAGAAAACGCAACCCAACTGATCCGGGACGGGCAACGCATACGGGTAAACGGAACGGACGGGTATGTGGAATTGCTGTGATCTGAACTTTTGGCTACAACAAAAGCAGAAATGGCTACACCGGCTACCGTAAGTTTGGCCACCTTTGCAGTGTCAACAGCAAAAGGATGAATAGTGTAAGAAGTGGTTCAGCAGCAGGCACGCCGTAACAACCTCATCAGCAATTCTAAAAATCTATTTCATACAAATCAGGAATAAAACCAACAATATGAATACAGAACATAAAATCGTACTGATTACCGGCGGCAGCCGCGGGCTGGGCCGCAACATGGCACTTGCGATTGCGCAAAAAGGCATGGACCTGGTCATTACCTACAACAGCAACAAGGATGCAGCGGATGAAGTGGTTGCGCAGATTGAAGCGCTGGGACAAAAAGCGAAAGCCTTCCGCCTGGACACCAGCGACATCACGCAGTTTGCCCCCTTTCTCCATGAAGTAAGCGCCTACCTGCAGGCCGGGTATGGCAAAGGGAATTTCGATTTCCTGGTCAATAATGCCGGTACGGCCTTGTACGCACCGGTGACGGATGTAACACCGGAACAGATGGATGCGATCTACAACATTCACTACAAGGGTGTTTTCTTCCTGACCCAGCAAGCGCTCCCTTATCTCAACGATGGCGGCGGCATCATCAACATTTCCTCCGGGCTGACCCGCATCACCTTTCCCGGCTCTTCGGTCTATGCATCGCTAAAGACAGCCGTTGAAACCCTGACCCGCTACCTGGCCAAAGAGCTTGGGCCCAGGAAGATCAGGGTTAATGTGGTCGCTCCCGGCGCCATAGAAACGGATTTTGGCGGCGGCCGTACCCGCGACAATAAGGAGATCAATGCCCAGATCGCAGGCTTTACCGCTTTGGGCAGAGTGGGTTTACCGGACGATATCGGTGGCGTGGTCGCTTTCTTATGCACTAAGGACGCCTATTGGATCAACGGCCAACGCCTGGAGGTTTCGGGCGGACAGGCTATTTAAATACGGTAATTTCGCTGATGCCCGCTTTGAGCAGCTGGCCGGAACGGCGTTGCGGGGAGCACGCAGCCCTGCCCCTCCTGAAACACGGTCAGGGTATTTTAAAACGGGACACAACCCTGAGCTTCCGCTATGGCGGGACAAGCTCTCCCGGGAGGGGAACCGCTCCGGAAGCAAACGATCTTCGGTACGTCAGCGTATGGACCTCGCTACCCCAAACGAACGACTGTAACAACTGTAAGATCATTGATACCCTAATTGACTACATGGGCACATTAACCACATTAACACACATTAACCACATTAACCCGCAGCATGCAGCCCACCAGGATCAAATCCATCAGTGAATTTCACCGGCTCAGGCAATTGCCGGCACCACGTCATCCGCTGATCAGTATTGTTGACTATGCCGACATGCAATACCCGGCAGACAGCCAGGGACAAAGCGCAGTGTTTGACTTCTATACCATTTCTGTCAAAAGAGGCGTGGGTAAAATGTTCTATGGCCAGCAGCAATACGATTTCGACG
>JAEUVW010000040.1 GCA_016786525.1 Chitinophagaceae bacterium | reverse complement strand
GAAACATCCAACTGGTCGGCAGCCAACAGGACCGTATAGCCCGTCTGCTTTCTGATCTCCTTGAATATTTCGCTCATCGGCACGTTGCGCTTCTTCAGCGTCAGCCTTTGTGCCATTGTTGCCGCGCTGACATGCAGCATGGTCGTCATCAGTATTAGTGTAGCCAGTTTCATGATCCTGAGCATTTTTTTGGCACAGGGATAACTGCTGCACCAAAATCTTTCAATTTTTTTGTACATTCGTTTTCTTGGGTTTTAATCCGTTTGATAAATTGTTTCACGCAATAAAATTGGGTTGCCCGGAATCGATGGGTCCCGATTTGCCCTTGGGATCCATTTCTTGTTTAATGGGCAGACCTCACCCGAGCTACGGTGCCAATGTCTGTTCTGTCTTCATTGTTCTGTTTGGTTAAGTATTTAAGATTTATTGATTAGTCCGTTGTTCTTGCCGAGGCACTCACCATCCTTCCCTTCAGCTCAAAGCTGACCGGCTGTACCTTTTCCAGCCTTTTCAGCACCTCCGAAAGTTTGACGGCACGGGATATCGACCCGTAGTAGCGCCTGCTTTTGATCGCATTGTCCCTGTACACGACTTCGATGTCATACCAGCGCGACACCTTTTCCATGATAGCCTCCAGTGTCTCCCCCTCGAAGAGCAGGTAGCCCTCCTTCCAGGCCACCGCATCCTCGGCATCCACCTCTTTTACGCTGATCGAGCTGCTGCCCAGCAGCGACTGCTGCCCAGGCTTCAGTACCGCCAGTCGTAGGAATCCATTACCTTGACGGTGTAGGCTTTCAGCGCATTCCTTGCGCCTTCTTCCCCGAATGTCTTGAGAAGAAAGGCAATCTCCCGCTGGCTGGGACTGATGTTCAGCAGAAAGAACTTGGCATCCTTCTGGCAGAGTTTGGCGACGTTGCCGTCCAGTGCCGCCCTGATCTGATAGGAAGCGATATCCCTGTTGCGGCCATTGAACCAGGGCTCGTTCCTATCGGGATATAGCCTGCTCTCTTTCTCCAGATAGTTCACCAGCACTACGCTGCTGCCCCTGTTGTCGCCCTTCTCGCTGGGGCTGATATGGATGTACATGCTAAAGCTTTTTGACCTTGTCCATGGTTTCTTCGGCCAACAGTTCCCTATCCCTGCCCTTAAACGCACCGAGTTCTTCCCTTCGCTGGATGTAGCTGCCCAACAGCTGTAGGAAATCGGCTTTCAGTTTCTCCCTGCCCTCCACGGCTTCCAGCATTTTCCTTTCCAGTTGTGCCTGTTGCTTTAGGATCTGTTTGTTGGCGCCGATGACCTGCTCGTTGAAGTAGCGTACAATCTCGCGCTGGTTGGCCATGAGCTTGTCCATGGCTTCCTTTATGGGCACCAGGAGCAGCTGTTCCTGCGCCTTGATGAAACCGGTATAGGCCCTGTGGTTCTTGAGCAGGGTATTTTTAAGCAGTTCGTCATTGACGTCCCTTGGGTCTTTTTTGGTCCGGTGGAAATAGTCCACCATCCGTTCGAGCAGTTCCCTGCTGCTGAGCCCAAGGTTCCGTTTGATGGTGTCCAGCTTGGTATCCAGGCTTGCCGGATATTTGATCGTGTTCACTTTTTCCTTCTGCATCTCTTTCGTTATTTTAACGGCCCGTTCATGACCGGTGTCATTATTTTTTTTGCTCTTTTATTAGCGCTGCGCACTCCTTTCATTACGCAGTAATGAAACAAGCGGCCCCGGCGTAGCCATAGGGGCAGAAAGTAAGGCGTTAGCCTAACTTCCGCTTGCTCCTTATTTTGAAGGAAATAAGGACAAAAAGCACCAGACGCCAATCAGTGCCCATTCATCACCACAGGAATAAAATGCCCGTTTATTGGTACAGTGCAAATTGGAGAAAGGGATTTAAGCGGGAGGGGATGGCAAGGGATATACCTCGGATTTATAGCACTGCGCCGATTAATATACAACTTTGCATCAGTCCATTAAGTGAAGGAATATGACAATTTATGGCACTTATCGCTATGAAAAACCAACATAAATCAGTAAATTTAAGCTGTTGCGATGATGGCTTTCTAAGCGGGATATACCTCAATATTTCCTTTCCTCTGTTCCTTATTCACGACCTTGCCGAAAATCTTTTAGGATGGGATATAGAGCGAAGGATAAACAGAATATT
>JAEUVW010000385.1 GCA_016786525.1 Chitinophagaceae bacterium | reverse complement strand
GATCCAGCCCGAAGGGTTCATTTTGTCGCTGCCTTTCCATACCTGGAAGTTCATGACGGCCACGCCGTCTTCATTGTTGCCTACTGTGCCGATAACCTGTTTTGTCGTTACCTGGTCTCCTTTTTTGACCGTAGCGCCGTTCAGGTTACAATATACCGTAAAGTATTTGCCGTGGTTGATGATGACTGTCTGGCCTGCGCCGGCAATATTCATCACACTGCTCACCGTTCCGTCAAACACGGCACGGGCCCTGGAGCCGGTACTGGTCTGGATATCGATCCCCGAATTGTCTACTTCTACTTTTGTCGCGATCGCATGTTTGTGTTTACCAAAGGCATCGATGACCACACCACTGGCCACCGGCCAGGGCAGTTTACCCCGGTTGGCTTCAAAGCCTTTGGACAATTCGGCTACTTCCGGGGTGGTAGAAGGTGTATATGCAGTTTTGGTGCGTGTCGGGGTTTCCGATGGCCTGACTGTATTCGCTACCGGGTTATAAGCCGTGGGTGCACCTGTACCGCCTGTTGCCGGTTTGGTTGCTGACGCATTGGGCTTACTTGTTGTTGCCGGTGCCGTAGCGGAAGGATCCGGTTTATTTCCCCCTGCCAGGATCACCTTGTTTGGTCCCGTGCCGTAGGTGTTCGGGTTGTTGGCGGCAGCTTTTGCAGCGGCCAGGGCTGCGGCTTTCTGCTCTTCTTCCGCCCTTCTTTTCCGTTCTTCCTCTTCTGCCTTTTTTCGTGCGATTTCAATTTCCTTCCGGATCGCTTCACTGATGGCGTTGTCTATACGCTTGGTTACTTTCCTTTTGTTTTCCACATCGGCAACCAGTTCTTTCTCGCGGCCTTTCAGTTCTTCAACGACCTTGTTGGTCTCATTTCTTTCTTCCTGCAGCGCCAGCTTCTGTTGTTCTTCAGCAGAAAGCAACTGGCCTTTCTGGTTTTTTACCGTACTCAGTACATTGATCTTCTGTTCGATCTTTGTCTGTGTGTTGCGGATCTCATCTACCTGGTTTTTCCGGTACTCGCGGTAGCGTTTCATATACTTCATACGGCGCAGGGCGTCGTTAAAGTCTTTTGCGGAAAAGATAAAACTCAGGGTGTTGTAAGAACTCCTGTTGGCATATGCGTAGCGTACGGACTGTGCATAGCGTTCCTGTTGCACTTTCAGGTTGCCGCGCAGTGTCTGTACTTCAGAGGATGAATTCCGGATATCGACGTCCAGGTTGCCCATTTCCAGGTTGATGTTGCGGATCAGCTTTTCGCGGGCATTCAATTTGGCCTGCAGAGCGTTCAGCTGGCTCATCGTAGCCTTATGGTCCTTCTTCGTGGCTTCCAGCTGGGCCTGGGTCTCTTTGAGTGATTCTACAATAGCCTGCCGGCGTTTTTCAAGTTCGCTGCGCGATTGCTGCGCCTGTACAGACAGGCCAAGAAATAAAAGTATAAAGACGATGCCGGTATGCCGCATAGGATTGAATCAAAATTGGTAGTGCAACAAAAATACTTATTCTTGGGCAAAGGCTTTCCCCGTTTCCATTTTAATAACGATTTAAGTCTTGTTTTCTTACTTTTAAGCATTCCTGACTAACTGATACCTGATGCCGCATCGTTACTTGTTCCTGTTTGTATGTTTTCATATGCTATTCGCCGGTGTAGCTGCCGGGCAAACAAATGAAGACCAGTGTAAGCAGGTGAATAATATAGCACGCATGGAAATGCTACGGCAGGAAAAAAAACTGATGGGCGCCTTTTATAAAAAAACAGGTTCAGAGCTTATAGATGTGGTGTATCATCGCTGTGAGTGGACTGTTGACCCCGCCGTAAGGGCTATTTCAGGAACGGTAACCACCTATTTCCGGCCAAAGACTGCCATCAGTTCCGTGGTTTTTGACCTGGACAGCATCATGATCGTAGATAAAGTGATGCGCAAGGGTGTGGCGCTCGGTTTTACGCGGAAAGGCCATACCGTGGAGATTGCCCTGGGCACGACCATACCTTCATCTGTACCGGACTCTGTACAAGTGCAATATCACGGTGTGCCACGCAATACCGGATTTGGTTCCTTTACGGCCAGTTATCATGCCGGTGTACCGGTATTGTGGACGCTCAGTGAACCCTATGGAGCCCGGGACTGGTGGCCCTGTAAAAATACCCTGGATGATAAGATCGACTCTATAGATGTCATCATCACGACTCCGGCGGCGTATAAGGGTGTTTCAAATGGCCTGCGGCAAAGCGAGCTCCCCTCTGCCGGCGGTACGCAGACCGTCACCCACTGGAAACACCGGTACCCCATCGTCAGCTACCTGGTTTGCCTGGCGGCCACCAACTACGAGGAGTTTAACGATTCGGTCGTATTGGGTACGAAGACATTGCCGATGCAGACTTTTTGCTATCCCGAGAGCCTGACGGCCTTTAAAACCGGTACCAAAGCCGTGCTGGATGCCCTGCAGATGTTTCACTACATCTTTGGCGATTACCCTTTCATCAGGGAGAAGTACGGGCATACCCAGTTCAGCTGGGGCGGGGGAGAAGAGCACCAGACCAATTCCTTTATGGCCAATGTGGGCGAAAGCCTGAGTGCGCATGAACTGGCGCACCAATGGTTTGGCAACAAGATCACCTGCGGCAGCTGGGAAGATATCTGGCTCAACGAGGGCTTTGCCACGCACCTGGCCAGTATGTTCATGGAGTCCAGGTATCCCGCCAATGTGCTGACAAGCCGCAAGTACGAGATCGACAACATCACCTCCGACAAAGCGGGGTCTGTGAAGGTAAGCGACACCAACGATGTGGCCCGGATCTTCAACAACAGGCTCAGTTATTTTAAAGGTTCCCACCTCTTGTATATGCTGCGCCTGAAACTGGGCGACGCGGCCTTTTTGAAAGGTGTCCGCAACTATATCCATGATACGGCCCTGGTTTACCGGTTTGCGCGTACAAAGGACCTGAAAAAGCACCTTGAAGCGGCCGCAGGGATACGGCTCGATTCGTTTTTCCGGCAATGGTTCGAAGGACAGGGATATCCAAGTTACAGGGTATCCTGGGCGCAGGCAGGGGCCCGTACGGTAAAGATCAGGTTAGACCAGGAGACATCGCATCCTTCAGTAGGATTTTTTGAACTGCCGGTACCTATACGCTTTAAAAATGCGGCAAGAGACACAATACTGGTGCTGGATAATCGTTATAAAGGGGAATTATTTACGCAGCAGATTGATTTTCAGCCGGATAGCATCTTTGTGGATCCGGAATACTGGCTGATCAGCCGCGATAATACTGTGCAGCAAGTGGAAGACCTGGAGCCGGAACAGGTAAATATGATCGCCTGGCCGAACCCGTTTACAGACCGTTTTACGGTACAGATTAAAAATTTCAATAGTTCCTCTGTAGCCATTGCTTTGTACAATGTACTCGGCCAGCGGGTTTTTTCAGAGCAGCAAACATTGTACAAAGGGAGGGAGTTTCTCGATATCCCCACAGGCCAGCTGGCAACTGGGAAATATATACTGCAGGTGAGGGGAGAAAACGGTGAGGGTGGGACGCTCTCCGTGCTGAAAAGGTAGCAGGCTTGCACACCAGCTTCCATTACTTACTGCTGCCGGTCCTGAAAAACAGGTATGCCTATGGAACAGGAAGTGAACATCAGCGATTTGAAAAAAGAAAGTACCCGGGCCTTCGGGTTGTTGTACAATGCCTATTTTGATGTAGTCCTGCGGCATGTGCTGCACAACAGCGGCACGAAAGACGATGCCGAAGACCTGTTCCAGGAGATCATGATCGTTTTGGTCCACAAGATCAGGGATGATAATTTCCGTTTATCGGCATCCCTGAAAACCTATGTGCTGGCCATCGGGAAAAACCTATGGCTGAAATCATTGAGCAACAAAGCCCGGCAGCGCCGGCACCAGGACCCTGCCGCAGCAGCTTATTATTCGAAACTGAATGCCGCGATAGAACAGGAAAAATACTACAAAAGCAAGCTCCAGCAATACCTGTACAAGATCAGCAATCATTGCCAGGACTTTATAGACGATGTCTTTTTTAAGGGCAAATCACTGGACCAGATCAAAGAAGAGTACGGCTATACCAGCCGGCTCAACGCCGCCAATCAGAAATATAAATGCATGGAGCAGATCCGCAGGGTGAAGAGCACTGATACCGCAGGGCCCGGGCAGGAGCTGAAAAATTAATTCCGGCTCTTGGGTGAATATTCCGTTTAAAAGGTATTAATAGGTATCCGAAGTACTTAAAACGGACCTCCTATGAAGAAATTATTCCTTTCCCTGCTCTCCCTGTATGCCAGCGGGGCCTGCGCCCAGGTTCCGCTGCAGCCGGCAGTGCTGCACT
>JAEUVW010000352.1 GCA_016786525.1 Chitinophagaceae bacterium | reverse complement strand
TTTGAAAACCAGCAGTCTTTCGATGTAGACTTTAACGATGTACGGGGGCAGGAAAATGTAAAGCGGGCCCTGGAGATTGCTGCTGCCGGCGGGCATAATGCGATCCTGATCGGGCCTCCCGGTGCCGGTAAGACTATGCTGGCCAAGCGTTTGCCGACCATACTTCCACCCCTTACGCTTCAGGAGGCACTGGAAACTACCAAGATCCACTCCGTGGCCGGTAAGATGGCCGTCAATGCCTCACTGGTAGCGCACCGGCCTTTCCGCGCACCCCACCATACTGTCAGCGATGCAGCCCTGGTGGGCGGCGGCGGTATTCCGCAACCCGGCGAAATATCCCTGGCGCACAACGGCATTCTCTTTCTTGATGAGTTGCCGGAGTTTAAGCGCACGGCGCTGGAAGTCATGCGCCAGCCTATGGAAGATCGCCAGGTCTCTATATCGCGGGCCCGCATCAGCCTGGACTTCCCGGCCAGTTTTATGCTGATTGCGTCGATGAACCCCTGCCCCTGCGGGTACTACAATCATCCTGCAAAGGAGTGTTCGTGTACCTCTACTACCGTTCAGCGCTACCTGAACAAAGTATCCGGCCCGCTGCTGGACCGTATAGACCTTCATGTGGAAGTAACACCGGTCCCTTTTGAGGAACTGAGCAATAACGACAGGGCAGGAGATAGCAGCGCTGTGGTGCGGGAGCGGGTCATTGCCGCCAGAAATATCCAGGAAAAGCGATTTGCGGACACTCCGGGCACCTACAACAATGCGCAAATGAGCAGCAAACTGCTGAAGGAAGTATGCAGGCTCAGCCCGGTAGGGGCCACCCTGCTGAAAACAGCCATGGACCGCCTGCACCTTTCTGCAAGAGCGTACGACCGTATCCTTAAGGTATCGCGCACTGTAGCGGACCTGGCAGGCGCCGCCGATATAAAACCCGAGCACCTGGCAGAAGCCATACAATACCGCAGTCTCGACCGGGAAAACTGGGCCGGCTGAGCCGGTGTACAAAGAAATATTGTCCCAACCCACTATTTTGAAGAAAAAACACCTTACATTTGCTGCCCAAAGAAACACGGAGGTAGTAGCTCAGTTGGTTAGAGCGCCAGTTTGTGGCACTGGAGGTCGTGGGTTCGAGACCCATTTATCTCCCCCGTTAAAATTCTGAATAGCCCCTGTCATAAGGGGCTATTTTATTGCAGGCTACACAATAAGTATCGTTTGCATATATACACGGCCTTCACTACCTTTGGCAAATAAGCATAGTAATTCGTAAACAATTAAAATCTCAATAAAATGGCTTTAGAAGTAATCGGAAAACTGATCGAAAAGTACCCAACCCAGCAAGTGTCTGAACGGTTTAAAAAACGCGAATTTGTGCTGGACATCACAGAAGAAGTAAATGGTAATTCTTACCCCAACTTTGCGAAACTGCAGGCCGTGCAGAACCGTTGTGAGCTTTTGGACAATTTCCACGAAGGGGATATGGTAAAAGTGAGCTTCAATATCCGCGGTAACAAATGGGAAAAAGACGGCCGCGTCAACTACATCACCAGCCTGGATGCCTGGCGCATTGAAAGGGCTTCTGCCGGAGACAGCAACAACGCTTACAGCCAACCCGCGCAGCCGCAGCAATCCTACAACCAGGCCCCCCCTGCAAACAATAATTTCAATAGTGCAGCCAACCAAAACGCTGCAGATGATCTGCCTTTCTAAAAAAACATACGTATACATGAACATCCGTTCCCTGCTGTTTGCCCTGCTACTCCCGTCCCTGCTGTTGCTGGGTGCCTGCCATCACGTACCCGACCATGCAAAGTATATACCCAAAGACGCATTGATGGTGGCCGAGGTCAATACCAAAGAGCTATCTAAAAAAATAGCCTGGAGTATGATTACCGGCAGTAATCTCTGGGATAAGCTACGCGGCTCAGGGTCAAAGAAGGATTCGGCAAAGCAATCGGAATTTATCCGCAACATGCAGGAAGCCGGTGTGGATGAACTCAATACGTTTTATGCCTACCTGAAAAGCAATGGAGGTACAGACAATTCGGCCTGCTTCGTGGCGCTGATCCCCTTAAAGAATGCGATGAAATGGGAGTCTTTTGTAAAAAAGACTTTTTCAGATGCTACCATAAAAGAAAATGAAAAGCGGAAAGAGGCACACCTCATAGACGATATCTATGCAGGCTGGACCAACAACCTGCTGATCCTGGTTTCGGTACAAAAAGCAGAAACCGGCTACTTTGAAGAAGAAGAGGGGGAAACAGCAGCGCCTGTTGTTGACCAGGAAGTTTTGCTGGCCTCTCAGCTGGAATCTGCCTTTGCCGTATCGGAAAAAAATGCCCTGCTCAACGATAAGCGCTTTGCCGCATTCGAAAACCATAAGCATGATCTTGGCTTCTGGGTCAATATTGACGCGGTGATGAGCAGCTACGGATCCCGGAACATCGGCATGATGACCGGGGGTGTCGGGCTCTCCAATACAATGTGGCGGAACTCGGCTTTTTCGGCGGCCACCAATTTCGAAAAAGGAAGGGTCGTGACGGACATGCTGATGTACAGCTCCGACGAACTGAAAGAGATCAATAAGCAATACAGCAATAAGAACGTGGAAGAAGATGTGGTCAACAGGGTACCGAACGAGGGGCTCGACTACATCTTTGCTTACCGCATGTCTCCGGAGGCTACGCAGAAAACCATTGAAAAGATGGGGATGCTGGGCCTGGCCAACGGCTACCTGGCCGAACAGCACCTGAGTGTCGAAGAAATACTGAGCGCTATATCCGGGGATATGGTCTTTGCGATGAACAATTATCAGCAAAAGAAGGAGACGGTATTGTTTGATAGTACAGATGCCAGTTCTGCATTCTCCAGTTACAAAACGGATATGGATGTGCTCTTTGCCTTGCGCCTGAACAAAAAAGAAGCCTTCAGGAAACTGCTGAACCTGGCCGTATCGATGGAAATGCTGGAGCAGATCAACGAAGGAACCTTTCGCATGAAATCGATGGGCAACCCTTCAGACTCCTCTGTAATACTGGTCAATGATCAGTACGCCGTATTTGCCAACAAAGCGCGCAATGCACAGAACTATATGGCCGGAATCTATACGAAGCAGGTTTCGCAAAAAGTAAAGGAGCATATCCAGAAGCACCCCTTCGGTATGTTCTTCGACTATAACTCATGGGCGAAACGGACAGCCGGGGTAATGGCCAACAATGCTGCAGACTCATTGGTATACAATGCATCGCTGAAGACCTTTGATAACCTGGTGTTCAATGGCGGAGAGCTGGACGGCAATACGTTCAAGTATAAAATGAGTGTCAACTTTGTCAACAAAAAAGAGAGCAGCCTGACCCAGCTTTTTGATTTCGGAAAGGTACTGCAGGAGGCCCAGGATATGCGGGATAAGGCAGAAGCGGCCAGGATGGACGAGATGATGGCGGAGCAAGATGCCGAAGAGGAACCTGCCCTGTAAGCGCAAAAATCAAATAGCTAATTTTTGATTTAAGAAAAAATATTTTAATTTAGGAGAAAATTGTTCATAATGAAAACAAAAAATCTTTTGGGAAAACTATCGCTACTGACCCTGCTGGCATTAGCTACTCAAAGTTGTAAGAAAGAGAACGGCATTGACAATAACAATGTGATCCAGAGGCCATACGTATTGTACGCAGTGGATAAACAGGGTACATTGTACAAAACCAACGATGGTACCAACTACAAAACCATATTTTCAGGAGATGGCACCCCGATCCGTTCGATGACCGTATCAAAAAACAACCTGATCATTGTTAAAAATGCAACGGTGTTTTACAGCAAAAACGAAGGACGGACCTTTGATGCGATCCCCAACCTCAATGTATCTGTACCTACCAATATCAAATGGCCCGGCTTCCTGCTGGATGTGCCTAAGTTTAAGACGGTACAGCTGGTCAATGTCAGCGGTTTCGGCGGGCTTTCCATCAGCCCCTCCCATGGTGAATATTACAATGCAGACACTGCCTGGACAGAGGCTGCTCCTTCCACAGAGTCGTTGACAATAGCAGGGGATGATGTACTGTTCTGCTATTCCCTGGTGGGCAGCAAGCTGTACATGCGCACGGATTCTGCTGCAAAATGGCGGCAGCGTGACGCTGGCTCATTACCCAAGCCGTATAACTTCTACCTGTCCCACTTTGGCAAAACACTGATTGCTACAGACTATGATGGCCTGGAAGGATCCTGGTACAGTATCGATAGCGGAAACTCATTCAAGCAATATACAGGCGTCCCTAAAACAACCTTGTATGCTACCTATGGCGCATTTGAAAAACTGCTGATCGGTACCGATAGCGGGGTCTATGTAGCGGAAGGCACCAAGTTTACTGCTTCCAATACAGGTTTGGCCGGCCTTACCAAAGTGTACTCTATTGTGGCCAAAGACAATTATTACAAAAACGATGCAACCAAAAAAGTCATTTATATCGCTACAGATAAAGGAATCTACCGTAGCGAAGACATGGCTAAAAGCTGGGTAAAAGTAAAGGACGGCGACCACCGCCTGCTTTATTAATCCTCGGAGTCATTTCCAAGCAGATCATTCAGGTCGCGCCGCTGTTTCTTAGTGGGGCGGCCTGTTTTGCTTAGGCGCTTTCCGGTATAGAAAGAGGAAGGCAGGGGTTTCGAAATGTCCTTGTCTTCTTCGGGGGTCCTGTCTTCATAATTTTGTACGGCAATCTCAAAAGCTGCACGGTTGGCCAGCAGGCCGGTTACCGCTATTACCCATTTGCGGGCAGGCGTCCTGATCTCATATACATCTCCAATAGAAACCGAGCGCGAAGACTTTAAAGCCTGGCCGTCGGCGGTCCGCACTTTACCGCCCTCAATGGCACCGGCAGCTAAAGTTCGGGTTTTAAAAATACGGATCGCCCACAGGTATTTGTCCAGTCGCAGCTTTTCGCTCATCGTGCTTAGTTTTTAAGAAACAGGGCTTTCAGCTCTATGGCCTCATCCACTTTCATTTTGCCTCCGAGGATCAGGCGCAGCTGCCTGCGGCGCAGGGCACCGTTGTAGCGCTCTTTTTCCTCGTCTGTCTCGGGTATCAGTTCGGGTACTTTGGTCGGGGTACCGTCCGGGTTCAGCGCCACAAAAGTGAGGTAGGCTTCGTTGCTGACATATTTGGTTTTGGCCTGAAGGTCTTCCCCGGATACTTTCAGGTAGACCTCCATCGAGGAGTTGAAAGAACGCGTGACCTTGGTCTCGATAGACAGGATATTGCCCAGTTTTACAGGGCGGGCAAAAGAGACATTATCGACAGATGCCGTTACCACCGGTTTATTGCAATGGCGCATTGCGGATATTGCCGCTGCGATATCCATCCAGTGCATCAGGCGTCCTCCCATCAGGTTGCCCAGGGTATTGGTATCGTTGGGCAATACGAGTTCCGTCATGATATTGGCTGTTTCTTTTGCGTAACGCGACTCCATAATATTCTTTTGGCCGCAAAAATACAGGACTTCTTTCGATGCACCGCTAAAAAGGCCTCGTTAAAGACTTTAACGTATCATTTTTCCGTTTTACTCGCATAAACGAATATATTTGACCCAATTAAACTTTCAGGATATGAAAAAACTAATGACACTCTCCCTGGCATTTTTAGCCGCAGCAGTATTCACAGCCAATATCAGCAATGCGGCGATTCCTATCAAGCAAAATGCCCCTGTGACCACACAGCAAAGCACGACAACACCGGTAGCCAATGCCCCGGAAGTAACGGTAGTGCCCATGCAGGAAATGCAGCAGCAAAAAGCAATAAGCAAAGCGACAAAGAAAGCGGACTCCGGCGTGATGCCCGCTATCCTGTACATCATACTCGCTATCCTGGCTTTGGGCTGGCTGGCTATGGGTATTAACGATTCGTTCAGCGATTTCGACTGGCTGATCTCCCTGATCCTGTACATCCTGTTCTACATACCGGGACTGATCTACACGCTGATCAAAATGAACAAATACTATTAGCAGATACAAACTGCTGAACAATAAAAAACCGCAGCCTTTTTAGGACTGCGGTTTTTTTATTTGCCTTTTATCTGTTCCCAGGTATCGTATAGTGTTTCCTGTGCGGGCCGTTCAGCGGGTATTTCCGTCAGTGCCTCGCAGGCTACCAGGCTCTCATAGCAGTCTGCCGGCAATTGCTGATAGAGTTGGGTTCCTTTCGTTTTCCAGAGTATCATTTCATCACTGACCTGTTTGATGATCTTGCCGGGGTTGCCCACGACCAGGGAGCGGGCAGGGATATGGGTATTCGCATTGACAAAGGAGAGTGCGCCCACGATGCATTCATCGCCGATCTCCACGTCGTCCATGATCACCGCATTCATGCCGATCATACTGTTGCGCCCTATCGTACCCCCATGGATGATGGCCCCGTGACCTATATGTGCCGCTTCTTTCAGCAGCACCGTTTTGCCGGGGAACATGTGGATCGTACAGTTTTCCTGCACATTGCAACCATCTTCTATGACGATGCCGCCCCAGTCGCCGCGCAAGGCTGCGCCAGGCCCTATGTATACATTTTTCCCGATGATCACATTGCCGGTAACGGCGGCTTGCGGGTGAACAAAAGAAGAGGGGTGTACTACAGGAATGAATCCTTTGAAAGAATAGATCATACTGCAAAAATACAACCCCTGCAAGGAAAAGCTCACCTTGTTTTTCACGCCCTGCAATGCTTGTTTTCAGCGCCTGCGTCGTAACTTAGCGCCTCAAATTTCCCTGATACAATAATGAAGAAATTATTTTTTGTTGCTTCGGCAATATTCCCGCTCTGCGCTTTGGCGCAGGACGATCTGGTCAAGAAAATCGAAAAGAACAGCAGCGACAGTTCTAAAGCCAAATTCGTATTTACGAAAGGGATAGACCTCGAAAGGACTTCAGTAAAGAACCAGGCGAGTTCCGGCACCTGCTGGAGCTACAGCACCAACTCCTTCCTGGAAAGCGAAATGATGCGCGCCGGTAAAAAACCGGTTGAACTGGCGCAGATCTATTCTGCAAGAAATGTATACCTGGAGAAAGCAGATGCCTACATCCGCATGCATGGCTCTGTAGCCTGGGGAGATGGTGGCGCCTGCCACGATGTGATCAACATGTATGGCAAATACGGCGCTATGCCGCAAAGCGCGTATACCGGCCTGAACTATGGTATGACGAAAAATAAATTTGCAGAAATGCAGGCCGTATTGCAGGGCATGCTGGATGCGCTGGTGAAAAACCCCAATGGCAAGCTGTCTCCGAACTGGAAGAAAGCATTCACCGCGGTGATGGACAGCTACCTGGGTGAAGTACCTGAGACCTTCAAATGGAACGGCAAAACCTATACCCCCGAAAGCTTTGCCGACGAAGTGGTGGGCCTCAATGCCAACAACTATGTGGAATTGTCTTCGTTTACCGACAAGCCTTACTACAAAAAGACCATGCTGATGGTACCGGACAACTGGAGCTTCGATAAGGTCTACAATGTGAAAATGAAAGACATGACCGACATTATCGATTATGCACTGGAAAAAGGATATTCCATATCCTGGGCTACAGATGTCAGCGAAAAATCGTTTAGCTGGAAAAATGGTATCGCCTATGTTCCTGAAAAAGACTACGACGACATGAACGATTCCGAAAAGAAAGAAATCTTCAACGGACCGAAACCGGAACGCACCATCACTCCCGCTATGCGCCAGCAGGCCTTCGATAATTACAGCACTACCGACGACCATGGCATGCACATCGTAGGAACGGCCACAGACCAGACCGGCCGCGAGTACTACCTGGTGAAAAACAGCTGGGGCACAACCAACGATTACAAAGGCTACCTGTATGTCACCAAAGCGTACGTGCAATACAAGACCACAGCCTTCCTACTGAACAAGAACGGGATTCCCCCTGCATTCAGGCAGAAAATGAATATCAACTAAGTGTTGACCGATAAAGAACCAGGCCGGGCTGATATCAGCCCGGCTTTTTTATGGAAAAGAGGCTACTTTTGTACTCGTTATGTATATCCAGAACCAGACATTCAAAGACGAAGAAACCCTGCTGGAGCAATTGTTTGATTTTGGCTTGGGTGAAGCCACATCGGAAGTTGCCGCGCTGATGCAGGTGATTGACCGGGAGGTGCTGGACCACAAGGAGTTCCAGGAGTATAAAGCAAGCCTTACCGACGAGGAAGAGATCATGGAACTGGATGATGAAGAGCGCCGTATCCGCCTCGCTGAGCAGCTGATGGCACTCTACGAGGGTTTCGAAGTGTCGGGCAACAAACTTTATGGCATCAAAGGCACAGATAAAACCCTGCTTTACTCCATAGACCTGTACTGATGTTTACGATCTCCCTGCATAAAGTCGAAGTGCTGGCTCCCTTTGGCCTGTATCCCGAAGAATGGGTACTGGGCAACCGCTTTGAAGTGGACATCGATGTACAGACAGCAATAAGCGATGTGGCCGGGGGCCGCTTTGTCGATTACACCGTTCTGAACAACATTATCAGGAATGCCTTTGTGACCAAGGAACAAACCCTGGAACGGGTAGCGCAGGATATTCATGCTGCGGCATACGCAGCATTCCCGTTTGTACTGAAAATAAAGGTTGCGGTCAGCAAACTGCAGCCCCCGATGCCGGGAAACATGGCTTACGCCCGGGTCGTTTTTGAAGCCTGATTGTACCGCAAAATAGTATTTCACCCGGCACACTCCCCTTGGCGAATTGCCTTACATTTGTGGCATGATGCAAGACCTTCACTCCTTCTTTTCCACCCGGCACTATATAGAAACAATCGATCAGAGTGCATTTGAACCCCTGCAGTGGGGGGCCCAGGTTTCCTATCCTGCCAATGGTCATTTCGATTGCGCTGATGCAGATATCGTATTGCTGGGCTGCGGCGAGATCCGCGGGGAACAGCAGGATACCACGCACTACAGCAGCAGCCCCGATGCAATAAGGGCACAGTTTTACCAATTGTACAACTGGCATTCCGGTATCCGCATCTATGATGCCGGGAATATACTGCAGGGCGCTACGGCAGACGATACCAGGGCTGCGCTGCGCATCGTACTGCAGGAATTGCATGCTGCCGGCAAAACGGTCATTATCCTGGGAGGCAGTCACGACCTCACCTTACTGCAGTATGAAGTATTCAAAAGAGCAGAGCAGATCATCAATGCCGCTGTGGTCGATATGCTGGTAGACCTCGACGAGTCGGAAGTAGCCACGGCGCGCAGCTTCCTGATGGATATGCTCACCGGCAGCCCCAACTTTATCGGACACTACAGCCATATCGGCTTCCAGAGCTATTATGTAAACCCGGTGGTATTGGAGACACTGGACAAGATCCGCTTCGACTTTTTCCGTCTCGGCAAAGTAAAAGAGCATATCGAAGACATGGAACCGGTATTGCGCAACAGCCACCTGTTCAGCTTTGATATGAATGCGGTAAAATACAGCGACGCCCCGATGAATAAGACCGGCAGTCCGAACGGGTTCAGCGGCGAAGAAGCCTGTGTGCTCACCCGCTTTGCAGGCATGAGCGATGCACTCAGCTCCTTTGGTATCTATGGTCTGGATGAACGGGCGGATAAAGATAACATGACCGCAACGCTTGCAGCCCAGATGCTCTGGTACTTTATCGATGGCTTCTTCCTGAGGAAAAGCGAGGCTTCTCTGTCCGACAGGAACGAATTTGTGGAATACCACGTACAATTTACCGGCAACGACATCATGTTCCTGAAAAGCAAACGCAGCAACCGCTGGTGGATGCAATTGCCCGATGGCATGATGGAGCCCTGCAGTTACAACGATTACCTGCTGGCCAGTGAAAACGAAATCCCGGAGCGGTGGCTACGGATACAGGAAAGAAGCTAAACCCACCTACCCTATTTTCCTGCTTGCTTTTAAAAAATTCTGATGTCACAACAACATTCATTAGCAGTGGTCATTCTCGCTGCAGGGTCTGTAAAACAAAAGTATAAGAGCTATTCCTTCTTATATAATAGCCCGGCATTAGTGCCGATTGCCTCCAGAAGTACGCTGTCTTTTATTCTTGCGTTTTACGAAAATACTGATGCACGGATCCTGGTGGCGATTAATAAGGAAGACGAAGACCTGTTCCGGAAAGAGCTTGCCTATTACACGCATGTTGAGTTGATGACCATCACTGATAGTACCGGCGTATGTGATACCCTGGAGCAGGTGATGCAACAGGTGAGGGAGGAAGAAGTGATCGTGAATTTAGGAACAACCATACCCACAGCGCCAGTACTGCAGCATTCTGCCGTATTCGATACTCAGCCCTCCAGTCATGGAGATTATTCCGGTATGCTGTATGAAGATGACCAGATCCTCTTGCACAGGAAAAGCCAGAATGGACCTCAAACGTTTTATGCGTTTATGGGTATTGTAAGGAGCTCCCGGGCGCTTATCAATAAGTCATTGAGCGGCATCAGCAATAAAACAGATCTTTTGGAACTTGTTATTGCCTTGCACCAACAAGCACCGCTTACTTTTTCCAAAGCAGAATGGATTGATACCGGCCATGAGATCAACTATGCCATAGCCCGGAAGAGATTAATTTCCAGCCGTAGCTTCAATACCATCACGGTAGACAACTATACCGGCATATTAACCAAGCGTAGTAAAAATAAAGACAAGCTGCAGCACGAGATCAACTATGTGCAGATGCTTCCCAAAGAACTGCAAATCCTTTACCCGAGGTTGCTTTCGTCGGACCATAATACCGGTAAGGTCGAGATGGAATACTATGGTTACCCCAACCTTTCCGAATACCAGCTGTACCGGACATTAGAGCCGCTTCAATGGGCCCGTATATTCGACGGTCTTTATTTTACGCTCTCAAAAAAGGGAGCGCATCCATACTCTATCGGCAAAAAAGCCTTTGAAGATTTTTACCTGAACAAAACATGGAACAGGATCGAAGATTTTTTGAACAGCCTTTCCCCTGACGACCTGTTCCGGACGAGCGAAACAATTACCGTAAATGGAGTTGTATGTTCAAATGTATGGTCGATAAAAACGGCTATTGCGCAGAAAATAGACTCCTTGTACCAGGAAGAAGATTTCTGTGTGATGCACGGGGATTTCTGCTTCAATAATATCCTCTACGATACCGTCAGCGACACCATAAAGCTTATAGACCCCAGGGGCAGCTTCGGCGAGCTGTGTGTGGGCATCTACGGCGATAAAAAATATGACCTCGCCAAACTGCTCCATTCAACGGTAGGGCATTACGATTATATTGTCAATAACCTCTTTTATTACCAGGAGCGGGCAAATGATATCCGCTATTCTTTTCCTGAAAGGGAAAACCAGGCAAGCCTGGACCGGTTAAGCGCAAACCTTGTTGACAAAATGAATATGAAACAGGAAAACATCCTGTTCATTGTCGGGCTGTTGTTCCTTTCCATGTGCCCGCTTCATGCCGACAACAAACAGCGGCAAAGATTAATGTATGCACATGGTCTTTCCTTTGTCAACCATTATATAAAATAGTACCTGTTTATGAAAAGAATTTGTATTGACCTGGATGGTGTTATCTGTACACTAAAGCGACCGGATGAAACCTATGCGGATGTACAGCCCCTGCCTGGCGCCGCGGAAAAAATCCGGGAGCTTCGGGCCAATGGTCATTATGTCATCATCCAGACGGCCCGCCATATGAAGACCTGTAACGGCAATGTAGGTCTTGTGGTGCAGCGTATCGGAAGCATAACCCTCAAGTGGCTTGCCGACAACAACATTGAGTACGATGAGATTTATTTTGGCAAACCATGGGCTGAACTATACATTGACGATAATGCTTTGCGGTTTTCCGCCTGGGATGTTGTTGCCGGCGACGGCAGTAACCTTCCCCGGTCCACCGAAAGCATGAAGCTTAATAATCCTGAGTCATGAATTTTGTGCTGCCCATGGCCGGTAGAGGCCAGCGTTTTATAGATGCAGGATTCGAGGTGCCCAAAATGCTGATTGTTGCCAAAGGGAAGACTTTACTGGAATGGAGTGTCGACTCTCTTCCCCTGAACCTGTGTACCCGGATGATCTGTATTGTGCTGAAAGAGCACGAAGAAAAATTCTCTCTTTCAGAAAAGATCACACAGATATATGGTGGCCGGAGCTTTGAGCTGGTATTTCATTTCCTGGATGCTGTAACAAAAGGCCAGGCCGAAACGGTCTGGCTGGCCCGTCATTTGTTTGACCCCAATACGGATCTCCTTATTTACAATATCGATACCCAGTTTTATTCCGGCACCCTGGCCGGAAAGCTGGTGGCTAAGGAAAAAGATGGCGTACTGGGTGGATTTGAATCCCGTGAAAATAAATTCAGTTTTGCGCTGACCGGCGAAGACGGCTATGTTATCGAAACGACCGAAAAGATACCCATTTCAAACAATGCACTTACCGGCCTGTATCATTTCAATACCGTAGATGATTTTCTGGAAACGGCGCAATATCATTTTGACCACGATATCCGGGTAAAAAATGAGTTCTACATCGCACCGATGTACAACTACCTGATCCAAAAAGGAAAAAAGTATATCGTGGATATTTGTGAAGAAGTAAATATCTTGGGAACACCGGAAGAGTTAGACAACTTCCTGAAAAAATGATTCTTTTCAGTATTTCTGTACATGAGCAGCCCTATGTCATCGCCGACCAGGTAGCAAATTTCCTCAGGTTCAATCCCGGGGCAGCCATCGTGCTGCACTTTTCAGCCTGGATGCCGGAAGCTGAAGTAGACCAGACAAAGCAGCTCCTGTCGCCTTATCATCATGTTTACTGCAACCGCACCCGCCTATGGTCGGGATACGCAGACGGTACACAGATGAAGATGCATGTGGTCAATTTCCAGTATGCCCTTGAGCAGAATATACCGTTTACCTATTTCTGCCTGCACGCCAGCAACGATATGTTTGTCAAAAGCGGGCTGGACCGCTACATCACGCAGTTTGACTCCGGGTACAATTTAGCCCCCGACTATGATACATCCGACTGGATACATCTGCAGAGGGCACGTGCAGACAGCAGGCTGAGCAAAATGATGCGGCGATACGGCTTGAAAAAAATACTGGGCACCCAGGTAGAAGGCAGTTTTTATAAAAAAGAAATCATGAACGTTGTGGTCGATCGCATTCTCCGCGATGGCTACCACGAGATAAACAAGATCTATGCGCATGGCACATCCCGCAGGCTGTCGACCTTGTTGAACGGCAAGTACATGAGAGCCTTACAGCGGCGTCTGGCTATAGGTCTTTTTTACGCCAAAGAGGAATTCTATTTCCCGACGCTCAGCCAGGATAAGGTACATCAGCGTGCGTTGTACAATTACTGTTATATCAACTGGCAGGATCAGCTGAACATCAGCCCCGCCGATATAGACAATATCCGTTCCGGCAATTATAGCGGATTACGCTTCTATGAACAGTACAATGTGCCCCTTGACGAGATCCGTTTTTTCGCTGTAAAAAGAGTAGACCGGAAAATGGATGATCCCATCCGGCAATACATCCGGCAGCTGAGCAGTTGATGTTAATGCGGATGACAGCTTCAGCATGCAACAGCGCATCGCGTTATTTTTTAAAAAAATGTATAATTTTATTCATGAAACCCCATTCATGAAAAAGATCTTTACAATGATCTCCTGCCTGCTCGTGGGCTATACCTCTGTGGCACAAACGCTGATCCGCTTAAAACCCGGACCGGTAAAGGGAGAAGATGCAAAAATTTCGATCTCATATGGATGCATTCCTGCCGGTGCCACCGAGCCAAACGAGGTCCGCAACTTCGGCGATGACCCGGAACTGGATTATATGGCCTGGACATTAGCTGCTTTAAGTTGCGGCGATGTAATCGAAAGGGCGCTGATTCGCTTTGTCGCTATGGATACACTGCCACCGGATAAGTGCGCCACCCTGGTGAAGGCGGAACTGAACCTGTTTGGCGTTCCTTCCAGCGAAAGCTGGGGCACCAATTACTTTCCGGGCAGCCCGTATCCACAAGCCAATCCGGGATGGGTAGAACGTGTTACCGGCGATTGGGATGAGCATACGCTGCGTTGGAATACCCAGCCTTCCGTCACCGGCGTCAATAGGGTCGCTATCCCTTATACGACAGCGCGCTGGGGTTGGAATACCAGTCTCGATGTGACCCTCTTGGTGCAGGATATACTGGCCTCCGGTGTTAACAACGGTTTCCGCCTGAGGCTGCAGAATGAAAACCTGTACCGGGCTGTATTGCTGGCTTCAAGCGACCATAGCAATGCGGCCTTGTGGCCGGAACTTGTGCTGTACTTTGACAGCATGTCTGTGCAGGCTACCAGGGACACTACGGTCTGCATCCACAGCAAGCTGATGCTGCATGCTTCCGGGGCAGACACCTTTTTGTGGACACCTGCTACCGGCCTTAGTAACCCATATACGGCCAACCCGGAGCTCACTGCAGACAGCAACCAGACCTACATCGTGCAGGGACGCAACAAAAGGGGCTGTGTTGTCTCCGATACAGTAAACATCGCAGTGCGGCAAGCGCATATCAGTGCTGGGCCGGATACCCTCTTGTGCCCCGATGTATCCTTACGATTGTTTGCCAGCGGGGCCAACCAGTACTCCTGGACACCAGATACCGGACTGGACGGCGCAGATACCGATCGTCCTGTACTGCGCTACCGTAAGCCGCTTAGCTACATTGTCCGCGGTACGGATCGATACGGTTGTATTGCTTACGACACCGTGAAGATTGGCGACGCTCCTGCGCCGGACATAAAGGCTTCGGCCGAAAAGTACGCTGCGTGCCGGGGGGACAGGATACAGCTTCATGCCCTGGGTGCTGCGCGGTATTCCTGGCAGCCTGCCAGTGGCCTGAACAAGCCGGATGTGCCGGACCCTTTCCTATACTTCAGTGAACCGGTCAGCTACATTGTCCGGGGAACCGACCCACACGGCTGTTTCAGTTTTGATACCCTTACGCTTGCAGCAGCTCCTGTTCCTGATATACAGGCTTCCGCCGACCGGTATATTGCCTGCAAAGGGGATACCATACGGCTCAGTACCAATGGCGGTGTGCGGTATTCCTGGCAAACGGCTAAAGGGCTTGATGATACAAAACCTGCGAACCCAATCCTGATCGTTGACGGTAACAGGCTATATGTCGTCACCGGCTGGAATGCCGAGGGCTGCAGTGCCGGCGATACCCTGGAAATAAAGGAGTATCCTGCTGCCCATACCAGTATCTATACCACAAGCAATACCGTAAGCTGCAGGGAACAACAGGTGCTACTGGAAGGTTCCGGCCTTGTTTCCTATACCTGGTCGCCGGAGCTTTACTGTGAGCATCCCCAGGCGGCCTCGACCATAGTTTCTCCACCTGCCACTATGGTATTTACCCTTACGGGTGTCAATGAATATGGTTGCCACGGATGGGACAGCATCACTGTTTTTTATGATAACAGTGCTATCGTACGGATACCCAACAGCTTTACACCCAATGGTGACGGCAGGAACGACAGGATCCGGCCTTATGTGGTCTGTGATTTTCGTCTGAAAGAATTTGCTGTATACAGCCGCTGGGGCCAGCAGCTGTTTGCTACCACCGATATTACGATCCCCTGGGATGGCACGGTCAACGGGCAGCCCCAGGAGCTGGGAACTTATTTCTACCTGATCAGCGGCTACGATGGTAATGAGGCCCCGGTACTACTGAAGGGAGAAATCAACCTGCTGCGCTGAGTCGCTTAATTCAGGTTCATACTGCATTTATCTGTACAGATGACCGATATTTGCATTCAAAATCTTTAAGATTGCTCGAGCAGAAGAAAATAAACGAAGAAGAACGCGCGATACTGGTAGGCCTGGTGCACCAGCGCCAGACCGAACCCATGGTGAATGAATACCTGCTGGAGCTGGCCTTCCTCGCAGAGACAGCCGGTGCGCAGGTAGACCGGAACTTTATACAGAAATTACCCAAGCCGGATAGCCGCACTTTCCTGGGCAAGGGCAAGCTGGAAGAGATCCGTACCTATGTACAGGCCAAAGGCATTAACCTGGCGATATTTGACGATGAGCTGACCGGCTCGCAGATCATCAATATCGAAAAGGCAATCGGCATTAAAGTGATCGACCGGAGCGACCTGATCCTGGATATTTTTGCACGGCGTGCCAAGACGGCGCAGGCAAAAGTGCAGGTAGAGCTGGCGCAGTATCAATATATACTGCCCAGGCTAAAAGGGATGTGGCAGCACCTGGAGCGCCAGGGAGCCGGTATCGGAAGCCGTGGCCCGGGTGAGACCGAGATCGAAACCGACCGCAGGATCGTAAAAGACAAGATATCCCTGCTCAAAAAACGCCTGGCCGAGATCGATAAACAATCATTTACACAGCGTAAAGAAAGAGGCACCTACATCCGTGTGGCCCTGGTGGGTTATACCAACGTGGGCAAGAGCACGCTCATGAATATCATCAGCAAAGCCGAAGTGTTTGCAGAAAATAAACTGTTTGCGACACTGGATACGACTACGCGCAAGGTGGTGTACGAACAGACCCCTTTCCTGCTCAGCGATACCGTGGGTTTTATCCGCAAACTGCCGCATCACCTGGTTGAAAGCTTTAAGAGCACCCTGGATGAGGTGCGCGAAGCAGACTGCCTGCTGCATGTGGTGGATATCTCGCATCCTGCCTACGAAGACCAGATGGGTGTAGTGATCAAAACCCTGCAGGACATCAAAGCCTTCGATAAGCCCATTGTGACCATCTTCAACAAGATGGACCTGTATGAAGAGAAAACTTTTGATGAATGGCTGCCGGCTACGGTGAAACAGGAGATGCTGCTGGACCTGAATGAACGCTGGCAGCATGCTACAGATCATAACGCCGTTTTTGTATCAGCGATACAGCGCCGCAATATCGATGAGCTGCGGGATACCATCCTGAAAAAAGTAAAGTCCCTGTACGAAAAGCAATACCCATACCTGTCTGATTTTTATTGAGGCAATACTATAGCAACCGCTCACCCCACAGAGCGCTGCCGCGCTGAAGAAATGTCTGGTCAGAGCCGGATGCCTACGGCATGACATCGGTGTGTGTGGCGCGCTGGCCGTTCTATAGATCTTGCTCACTGGTGCAGTAAGCTTCCCGTTACAATGTACACCTTGAAGCTACAGAGTATACCCGGGCCGTCATTCCGCAGGTATCTGATGCGCTGAAAAATCTGCGGGCAGTTCATTTTAGTTACCCACCTTGTTCAGTTTGTAGCTAAGGCTCAGCATACCATAGCGTTGCAGCACATCGGAACGTTGCTGTACCAGGAAGTTGCCCTGGCCCTGGCGGATAACAGACTGGTTCTTGTCCAGCAGATCAAAGATCCTGAACGTTACGGAAGCGCGCTGGTTTTTCAGGAAATACCTGGTGAGCTCTGCGCTGATCAAAGGTATACTGATAGGTTCCGCGAAGCTCCGGGCGGTGTAATATTTTAGCCTGGCATCCACCGAAAAAAACCATTTTTTATTGGGTTGGTAACTGAGGTAAGCTGTTCCGGAATAGTTGCTGAACACATTGTTCAATTCCCTGCTGATACTATAGCGGGCATCTGATATTTGCACCGTTAGGCCCAGGCGCGCATTCCATTTATCCTTCCTTTTCCGGTTGCTGAGCGTAAGGCCAGCCTGGTGCGTAAAGGAGGTTGTCTTGTTGGCCACATCATTCACGGGGCTTTCGGAAAGCTGCAGCGACTCGTTGAGGTCGGCATTGATATCCATACCCAGCTTGCGTATGGGCCTGCTGTAAGTACCGTTGAAGTAAAGATTGGCAGCATAAGGAATATTGATCCATTGTGCTTCCCGGCCCAGGTTGGGCAAAATGGTCAGCGCTGTACCGATCTTGTTTTGTGTATACTGGGCGTTGATATCCGCAAATACAGAGGACATTTCAAACTGGTTGTGGTGCCTGTAACCCAGGTTTATATTGTGCTGGTATTCCGGCTGTAAAGACAGGTCGCCACGAATGCCTGAGAGCGGTGAGGAATAGTACAGTACCGGCAGCAGCTGGCGGGCCTGCGGCAACTGTGTCTGTGTCGTGTAGTTCACTTCCAGTGATTCACCCGAACGCAATTCCTTTCTCCAGAATACAGCAGGCAGTAAATAAGAAAATACACCATTGCTTTGCGTGCCATTTCCCACTGCAGGATTCATCCAGATGCGTTTAGCCTGCAAGCCGATATTCCATTGGTGCTTCTGGCTGCCGTTTTTAATGCTCAGGCCGGGAGAAAGGCTCCAGGCCTTATTGTCTATCTGCGGACTCAGAGAATCTATTGTCCTGCGATCGGGGATCAGGGTTCCCTGTGTGCGGATCAGGAACTCCTGCTGCAGTGCTAGACTGAGCCTGGGTTCGAGATAAATATTTTTCCAGAGCCCGCGTACTGCGGACACGGCTATATTTGCCTGCCCGCGTCCCGTTTCATTGTCCTGGAACTGGTGGTTCAAGAATTCGGTATTGCTGCCGGGAAACTGCGTATTGCTTTTCCAGTTGTACCGGCTGAGCTCTTTGGTATAATTCAGATCGGCATTGCTTTGCAGCAGTTTCCAGCCTGAACGCTGCAGCTTATGTACCCAGCTGCCGGTCATGTTGAGTTTGTTTGCTGATCCGGATTCCTGGTTGTCTTCGTGTATACTGTTTACGGTATCGGCTTCACTGAGTGCGGCACTAGACGCCTGGTTGTTACCGGTATTGTTTTTCTGTTGTGCATTGATAGCAAGTATCAACTGGTTCGCACTATCTGCCTGGTTGTACCATTTTGCAGACACATTGTTGGTCAGGTTGTCTTTTCGGAAGCCCTCCCGTTCTTCCGTATGATAATCCGCTCCTGAAGGCAGGTAGCTGGTCAGGCTGGTCTGGTTGTTCTGCATTTTAGAGAGGCCGTTCCCAATATAGTTGATGTTGAAGCGGCTTTGCGGGCGCAGTTCCAGCCCGTAGTTGAGACCAATGGCACCGGATGTGTTGTTGCCGGTTACCGGCTGGCCGAAGTCCACCGGCAGCTCGTCGAGATTGTTCATACCTCCGCCATTGACCAGGTTGCCGATACCACCATTAAAGTTGATATAATCGTCAAAAGAAAAGCCGAACTGGTTGAGGTTGTTGAGGGTACCCAGCGCAGCAAGTTGCCTTTTAGGGCGGAACTGGAATACTTTTGCTGCAGCTTCTCCGCGCGCTCCGCTTGCACCTCCTGCTTTCACTTCGCCAAAATACCCTTTTTGTTTACCGGCCTTCAGTTTGAGATTGATGGTCTGATCGCGTGTGCCGTCATCAATACCGGAGAAGCTGCTTTCATCACTATGCTTGCCGAAGGTTTGCACCTTATCGATGGCATCTGCCGGAAGATTCTTCGTTGCGATTTTCGGGTCTGTTCCGAAAAATTCTTTTCCGTCGACCAACACTTTCTTTACCTCTTTTCCCATAGCCTTGATGTTTCCTTTTTCGTCTACCTGCATGCCAGGCAACTGTCGCAACAGGTCTTCTACAGGGGCATTAGGCTTTACCCGGAAAGAACCGGCATTGTACTCCACCGTATCCCCCTTTACACTGACAGGGACGCGTTCACCGGAGATGATGACTTCTTTCAGGTTTTGCTCTGCAGCGTTTTTATGCAAGGCTATGGCCGGGATGGTTTTCAAGGGTACCTCTTTGGTTAAGGTTATTTTTTCATACTCCGTATAGTAGCCGGGCAATGCCGCCTGCAGGATATACACATCATCATTAGCTTCCCTGATGGTAAACAGACCTTCCTTATTGGTGATGGCAAATGTAGCCAGCGTAGAGTCTGACGGGTACAGCAATGAGACGGAGACACCGGATAAGGGCACACCTTTGTTGTCAAAAATCCTGCCGGTAACAACAGCTGCCGTTCCGGACAAGTGCATGGTCATTAATAAGAGGAGTAATTTTGTTTTCATGAGCGTATAGCTTTACCGCTGAGGCCAGTCGGCCGCAGAAAGACTGTGAGGAATAGCTGACATTTTGTTTAGCGGACGATGACCCTGTTGATGTGTACGCCTTCTCCGCCATACTGTGTCTTCATCTCCTCTTCTTTTTCCTGTATGATCTGCTTGAATTGTTCGGGGCTTACCTTCCTGCCTTTCGTCGGCTCTTTTATTTTATGGCCGGCATCCTCTCCGAATGTAAGGGCGGTGGCTGTTATAGTAAGATTCTTCCCTACAGATGCCTCCAATACAAGCCCGGGTAACCCATTGATACCCATAGGTCCGGCGGATACGGGTATTTGAGTGGTGAACCATGCAATGACGGTGTCTTTACCCGAGATATCTATCGCTTCCTGTAAAGGGTAGCCCAGCAGCATTTTCTGACGGCCGCTGATCTTCCATTTGGGTTTATCCCCAGTACTGCTGACCAGGAATTTTTTGCCCATAAAATCCTTTTGCTCTACCGTGCGCCCTGTCGCCAGATCGGTATATGTTTTTTCTTCATCACCACCCGTACTGAGCTCAAACCTGATCGTGGTGTTTTCACTGGACGAAGAAAACGCCGAGCTTTCCTTTTCAGGTTTTCCCAGGTTTTCGTACAGCGAACTTGTTTCGGTGAAATACAATACCATAGCCGACTTATGTTCTTTGGGCAGTATTGCCGCCAGATCACCGGGTATATCCTCCAGGTTCAGGTTTAAGCTGCTTACCATTTCATATTGTATGGTTCCTTTAGTGCCGGTAGCATTTGTGTCTGCAGCAACGGCAAGCATCGTCAACGATAATAATAGCCCTGTTATCATATCCTGTTTTCTTTTGGCCAAAAGTAGAAAGCAGGAGAAGTCGCTGCGGTTAAGCCAGGCCCAATTAAGGTTAATTAAGGTTAAGGGTAGTAAGCCAGGTTTCAGAAATGCTTTTCTTTGTACGAAATAGAAGTGGGAGTATATGCACAAAAAGCGACGCCTGCGCACCCTTGCGTTTTTGATGGGAATCAGCTTTCTGATGCTGGCCGGCTTTACGCTGCGCTGGCTGTATGTACAATACGGCGAAGAGCAACTGGCGCTGAAGCATAAACTGAAAGCCCTGTTTGATCTGAAGATGGCTGTATACTTCGACCAGGCCTTTAAGGCCAAATACCTTACGGCACAAAATATCAGCGATAGTGTATTGTCCGCAGGTGATAGTTTACTTGTACTTAACGACAGCGCAGATGTGTCGGCACTTGCTGCCCAATACCCTTCTGCCTGGGCGGCAGAGCAGCATTTTCAGCAGACAGGTAATGCGAAAAGAACAGTCCTGATGCGGCACGAAATGAACTACAGCAGCGACAGCGCCTCTGTGGTCAACCATACGAATCAAAAGACAGAGATGCGCATTGATGTGCTGCCTGATGGTGCTGTATCCAAATCCGTCTTTGTTTCCGATTCTTCTTCCAGCCCTGAAGAGGGGATCATCAAGTCGGGTATTATCAATATCCTTTCCGGCCTGGAGGGTGATGTGCTGCGGCTGACAATAGATACTGCTGCGTTTAAAAAGAGTCTCGCATCTGTGATGAACAGCCAATACCCGGGTATGACGTACCGTCTTCAAGAAGTACAGCCCGGAGATCTGCTGATCGTACCGGCACCTAAAAATAAATCCTTTTTCCCCTTTTCTGTAGGCAATTATCAGTGGTTTATTTTTAAAAGCCTGTTACCGCAAACGGCTTTCTGTATCGCGATGCTGGGACTATGCAGCATCGCCTTCCTGCTGTCTTATGCAACGGTTCGGCGGCAACTGCAACTGACGGAGCAGAAAAACGACTTCATCAGCAACATATCGCATGAGCTGAAAACACCGGTAACCACAGCCCAGCTCGCACTGGAAGCTTTTACCCATTTTGACATAAACGCTGATCCGCAGAAAACAAAAGAGTACCTGGAGATCGCCACATGGGAAATGAAACGCCTGGAAATGCTGGTTGCCAATGTGCTGAACAATGCGCGGCTGGAAGAAGGACGCATCGCTTTCCAAAAAGAACAATTTTCAATGCATGAACTGCTCCGGCAACTGGTGCAACAGCAACAGTCCATCAGCCAGGAACAACAAAAACAATTGTCCTTTGAGAGCAGCAGCACACTGATTTTCTTTTATGGAGACAAGCTGCACCTGCAGGGGGCTTTGTACAACATTATCGATAATGCGCTCAAATACGGGCAAAAAAATACACTGGTCAGCTTAACGGAAAACAATACACAGATACTGATTCGTATCACGGATGACGGGGCCGGTATATCGAAAGAATATCGCACAAAGATCTTTGACAAGTTTTTCCGTATACCCAATGGCAACGAGCATTTGATCAAAGGGCATGGACTGGGCCTGCATTATGCCCGCTATGTGATCGAACAGCATGGTGGTAGTATCAGTGTTGCCGATGCTGCAGGAAGAGGTACTGTTTTTTCTGTTTCCTTACCCAAAAACACGCGGGATGAATACTAAGGTACTGTACATAGAAGATGAGTTGCATATGGCCAGGATCGTTACCGAGACCCTGGCGCTGAAAGGCTACGAAGTATTGCACAAAAAGGACGGCACAAAAATACTGGAGCACATCAACCAGTTTCAACCCGATATCTGTGTGTTGGATGTGATGTTGCCCTATATAGACGGCTTCAGCCTGGGAAGCGCGATCCGCACACTGCATGCTCATCTGCCGATTATTTTCCTGACCGCAAAAAGCCAGACGCAGGATGTGCTGGACGGGTTCTCTGCCGGAGGCACGGACTACCTGAAAAAACCGTTCAGTATGGAGGAGCTGATGGTGCGCATCAACAACCAGGTAAACATTTACCAGCGTCATACAGAGCCTGCCCCGGACACTGAATTCAGGTTGGGCAGTGCACGTTTTACACCCATGCGCTTTTTATTGGAAACCGCGAAAAAGTCTGTTAAACTGTCGCATAAAGAAGTGGAAATCCTTCATTACTTCTGCCGACATCAGCAGGAAGTGATCGACCGGCGCATACTGATGCAAATGGTTTGGGGCGATGATTCTTTTTTCCATTCGCGCAACCTGGATGTGTACATCAGCAAGCTGCGCGCTTATTTTGAAGAGATAGAAGGCGTGGAAATTTTTACTTTGAAGGGTGTAGGGTACCGCTTCGTAGTGCAAGACCTATAAGGTTTTCGAAACCGTACACGTCTGAATAATTTGTCTTTCAACAGAACAAGTCAATGATCTTTCTCCTGAATGAATGATATGGATATGTAAATAGTAATTCATACTACTCAATAAGAGTACAGATTAATATAGAAAGCGAGTTGTCATTCCGACGAAGGAGGAACCGATACACCCTATGTATTCAGTGTGTATGGCTTACGGGGCAATAAGGTGTTTTTATTGCCCTTAGTGCTCAAACTTGATTTCGTACAGGTTGGGCCACAGTTTACCGGTCACATAGATTTTACCGGTTTCCGGGTTATAGGCAATACCGTTGAGCACATCGGCTTCCGGGTTTTTGCTCCGCGCTTCATAAGCCAGGGGGCTGAGGTCCAGGCGTCCCACCACGTTTCCGTTTGAAGGATCAATTTTGACAATAAAATTTGTCATCCACACATTGGCATAGATATAGCCGTTGATGAACTCCAGCTCGTTGATATAGGTCAGCGGAACACCGACATCCGTCACCTTCAGGGTCTTTACCGGTTTCAGGTCGGCAGGATTCAGGAAGGTCAGCATATCGGTGCCGTCGCTCATAATGATCTCCTGGCCATTGGTGGTCATGCCCCAACCCTCTGCGCTGGCATAGTTGAAAGTGCCGGTCTGTTTGAAAGTATTGATGTCATAGATAAAGCCCATCTGGTTTTTGTACGTGAGCTGGTACAGCTTGTCGCCGACGACCACAATCCCTTCGCCGAAATATTTGCTACGGTCCAGCTCCGCTTTTGCGGTAAACTTGCCGCTGGCAATATCGGTAATGCCGATCATCGACTTCGCGTTGGGCAGGTTGTCGGGTGAGCCGGTACTCTCGTACAGGCGGCCTTTATGAAACAGCAGGCCTTCTGTAAACAGCTGCATATCGTGCGGATGTGCCTGCACCACCACGTGGCTGATCAGGGGCACCGGTGGTTTGGATGCTTCTGTTTTTGGTGTTTCTTCAGGTTTGCTTTCTTCCTTACAACTCCATACGGAGAGGGTAAGAGCAGCGGTAAAAAGGGCAATACTATATCTGGAAAAGGCACGTAGTTGCATCGGTGTCTTAAGGTTTTGGTGTCGGTAATTTATAAAAGATATGGTTTCAGGCCCTCGGCCAATACCCTGTCGTTGCTCAGGCGGGGTACTTTATTCTGTCCGCCCAGCTTCCCGATACTGCGCATATACTCAATAAAGGCTTTGGGCTGCAGGCGGCTGATCCGGATGGTTTGCAGGATACCCCCGCGGATGAGATCGTCATAATACACATTCTTTTCACGCAGTACATTGTCCAGCGTCTGTGCAAAAGCCTGAAGGCTATCCGGTTCTTGCTCAAACGAGATCAGCCACTCGTGGTAGGGCAGCGAACCGTCCGGTGTCTGTATCATCGGGGCTACGGTAAACTCTATGATATGGGCTCCATGCTGTGCTGCAGCCACACGCAGTGCGTGCTCCACTTCTTCGGCGATCACATGTTCGCCAAAGGCGGAAATGAAATGTTTGATCCGGCCCGTCACCACGATCCTGTAGGGGTCTACACTGACGAATTTTACCGTGTCACCGATATTGTAGCCCCAGAGACCTGCATTGCTGTTCACGATAAGCGCATAATTTTCCCCCACCTGTACATCGGCCAGGCTCAGGCGTTTCGGCGAGGGGTTAAACACCTCCGCTACGGGAATAAATTCAAAAAAGATGCCGGAATTGGTGTTCAGCAACAGGCCTTCTTCCTGCTGGCTGTCCTGGTAAGCAAAAAAGCCTTCCGAAGCCGGGAACGTTTCTACTGTATCGATGGTCTTGCCGATGCTTTCCATCAGCTTGGCCCGGTAAGGTTCAAAATTCACGCCACCATGTACGATGACCTGCAGGTTGGGGAACAGGTCTTTGATTTTTTTACCCTCATTGGCTTCGCTGAGCCAGTCGAAGTACATCTGCATCCAGGGGGGTATGCCGCTGATCAGGCGCATATCCTGCTTACTGGTTTCGGTCACGATCTTTCCGAGCTTGGTCTCCCAGTCTTCAATACAGTTGGTCTCGAAGCTCGGCATCTGGTTGCGGCGCAGGTAGCCCGGTACAAAGTGGTTCACGATACCGGACAGCCTGCCGGTAGGGATGCCTCCTACGCGTTCCAGGGTAGGTGACCCGGACAGGAAGATCATTTTGCCGTCTGCAAACTCCGGCCTGCCGGTTTCAGCCATATAGTTGAGCAGGGCATACTTGGCCGTATCAATATGGTTGTCAATAGAGTCTTTGGTAATGGGGATGTACTTGATGCCGCTGGTGGTACCCGAGGTTTTGGCAAAGTACATCGGCTTGCCTTTCCACAGCACATTTTCCGTGCCGTTTTTGATCTGTTCGATATAGTCCTTTATCCCCTCATAATCCCTGACCGGCACTGCTTCCGTATATTCTGCATAGGTATTGACCACGCCCAGTTGGTGATCTTTTCCAAATACAGTTGCCTTGCCGCTTTTGATCTGCTGCTGGAAAATGGCTTGCTGGTCGGCCAGCGCATTCGTCATATTCCTGCGGATCTTTTTTTGTATTACAGCGGCATACGGTTTTGCCAGGAATGATTTAAGCTTCACATCAGGTCCTTTAGAAATGAGCTGTAAATGTACGTTTTTTTAAAAGGGGAGGGAGATATTGGTTTAGTGAGCAACCTGCACAATAGCTTTATCGCAGCAGGCTGATGTCCCCTTTATGCATTTCCTCTTTCGCACCGTAATAATTAAACAGGACCTTCATAAAGTAATAATAGACCCCAACATTCAGACCCTGGCCTTTGAATGTTCCGTCCCACTGCTCAAAGGGATTATCCGAAGAAAAGATTTCTTGCCCCGTACCTGTTGAATATTTTTAAAGTATATCGGGAAACTCCGCATTCGAATATGGGCCCAAACCGGTCATTGCGCCCGTCGTTATCAGGACTGAAAGCGTTGGGGATACTGATGCAGTTTCCGGAAGGCTTTGGAGGCCTGGGCTTGTTGAAAGACGTATCTATGGGAGGTGCTGGCGGAGGAGGGGGAGGTGGTTGCAGGCACTCAGTCAGTGAAACATCATCTATATAAAAGTAGGTGGATTTATGGTCTATAGAAGGATTGATATCCACTGTATCGACGTTCAGCTCATCATTGAATGCACCGATGATGAGGAAGCGTTCTCCTCCTTTGGCTACATAGTCTGTACTTACCTGCGTCCAGTTTGTGGTATCCGGAAAATTTCCGGTTTTGTTGGTAATCTGCGGCGTCACCTTAAGGTTTTCCATGGTATATTCATAGTGAAAGCTGTCGGAGAAATAGACACCAATCTGGTCGGATGTATATTTATAAGACGCAGGGACATTTATATACATTTCAAAGTGATAGCATACGCCCTCTTTCAGCGCTTCTTTTAGTTCTGTTTCCATATACTCACGGTAGCCTTTCCCCGCATAGGGATATACCCATATATAAATTCCCCCATATCCAACGCCACTCCTCGCATATTGATGGCCGAAAACATTTGTTGGTACGCCAATGTATACCGATGCACATTCGTTAAAATAGTCGGGTGTTGCATTGGATGCACTACTCCAGCCCTCAGCCTCAAAAAGTTCACTAAGTGTTGAAGGGCAGTTTGCTTTGAGTTCAAAATTACCGTTTTTGATCAGCTCCTGTGCACGAGCAGTCAGGTTTAACGCCCCTGTGAGCAGGATAAGTGTAAGCCGAAACATGGATCAGGTATTTGTTACAAAGTATAAATAATTGAATATAAATATAATGCAATTTTGACTTCTTAAGGGATTACCATAAAAAAAGCTGATCAGGCCATAAGCAGTACAGCAAGTACACAGAGTATACCCGGGCGTTTACTTAAGCCCATTTCCCGTAACTTTGGCATCGTTTCAAAAATCAAAAAACATAACAAGCAATACATAATGAAAGAAGTAGTCATCGTATCCGCAGTCCGCACCCCAATGGGGAGCTGGGGCGGTTCATTAAAAGATTTTTCTGCCACCCAGTTGGGCGGCTTCGCGATCAAAGGAGCTATAGACCGTATCGGCCTGGATGTGAACGAGGTAAATGAAGTATTGATGGGCTGCGTGATGCAGGCCAACCTGGGCCAGGCCCCCGCACGCCAGGCTTCCAAATTTGCCGGCCTGCCGGACAATGTCATTGCCACCACAGTGAATAAAGTATGCGCCAGTGGTATGAAAGCCGTGATGCTGGGCGCCCAGAGCATTATGCTCGGGGATGCCGATGTGATCGTAGCCGGCGGTATGGAGAGCATGAGCAACGTACCCTTCTATAATGCCAGCCAGCGCTGGGGCAACAAATACGGAAACGTAACCCTCATCGACGGCCTGGCGAAAGACGGCCTTACCGATGTGTACAATAACTTCCCGATGGGCAATTGCGCAGAGTTGTGCGCCAGGGAGAAAAACATCAGCCGCGAAGCGCAGGACGCCTTTGCGGTACAGAGCTATACCCGCAGCCAGGCTTCGGTAAACGAAGGCAAATTTGACAGCGAGATCGTCCCGGTATCCATTCCCCAGCGCAGCGGAGAGCCAAAAATCTTCTCCAAAGACGAGGAGCCGTTCAACGTAAAATTTGACAAGATCCCTACACTGAAGTCTGCCTTCCAGAAAGACGGCAGCGTTACCGCGGCCAATGCGTCTACTATGAATGACGGTGCTTCTGCACTGGTGCTGATGAGCGCCGAAAAAGCACAGGCCCTGGGACTGAAGCCCCTGGCACGCATCAAAGGCTTTGCTGACGCGGAGCAGGCGCCGGAGTGGTTTACCACTTCCCCTTCCATTGCCGTACCCAAAGCCGTTGCCAAAGCAGGCCTGAAAATGGAAGACATCAGCTTCTTCGAACTGAATGAAGCCTTCAGCGTGGTAGGCCTGGCCAACTGCGAGATCATGAACCTCAAAAACGAGCAGGTGAACGTACTGGGCGGCGCCGTGGCAATGGGCCATCCCTTGGGCAGCAGCGGTTCCCGCATCATCGTTACCCTCATCAATGTGCTGAACCAGAACAATGCACAATATGGTGCGGCCGGCATCTGCAATGGCGGCGGCGGGGCCAGCGCCATTGTCATTGAGCGTTTGTAATACACTTTCTTAGTTCCGGCTCCCCAAAAGAGCCGGAACTATTTCTTTTCAACAGGCATTTATGCAGTCTTTCCGGAATATTGTTCAGCAATTCGAACAGAAAATTTTAAGCAGGGACCTGTTTCCCAAAGAGCCCGCCAACCTGTATGAACCCTGCCGGTACCTGCTCTCCCTGGGCGGAAAACGGATCCGCCCGGCCGTATGCCTGATGGCCAACGAATTGTTTGGCCCGATCAAAGAAGAGGCCTGGCATGCGGCGGTGGCCATTGAACTGTTTCACAACTTCACCCTCATCCACGACGACATCATGGATAAGGCTCCCCTGAGAAGGGGCTTTGCCACCATACATGCCAAATATGGACTCACCGCCGGCATACTGGGCGGAGATGCCATGAGTATCTATGCTTACCAGTCGCTGGCCGGCATTGAAACCAATTTTAAAGCGGTACTCGAAGTCTTTAATACCACGGCAATACAAGTCTGTGAAGGGCAGCAGCTCGACATGGACTTTGAAGCGCGCAATGATGTCAGCATTGAGGAGTATATCAATATGATCTCCCTGAAAACCTCGGTCTTGCTGGCTGCCAGCATGAAAATAGGGGCGCTGATCGCCGATGCTCCTGCAGCAGAGTGCGAACGCCTGTATGCCTTCGGCAAAAACCTTGGTATTGCCTTCCAGCTGCAGGACGACTTCCTGGATGCTTTCGGCAAAAGCAATAAACTGGGCAAGCAGAAAGGCGGCGATATCATGGCCAATAAAAAAACTTTTCTCCATTTGCAGGCGGTAGCCGCTTCCAGCAAAGCCCAGAAGACCGAGATCGCCCACTGGCTGGATTCAGAAGAGGCGGATCAGAAAGTACCGGCTATGCTCCGTATCTTTGAAGAGACCGGTGCAGACCAGAAATGCCGTACTGCTGTAGCGCACTATTCAGATCTTGCTTTCGAAAACCTTGCTGAAATAGAGCTGCCCCAATCCAAAAAAGAAGACCTGCACCAGCTTGCGGGCGAACTGCTGCACCGGGAAATGTAATCTACCGCTCATGCTGTGATGAAAAAGATCGCGACTTCGATATGGAATGGTCTTCTGGACTTTATTTATCCGAGGCTTTGCCTGGGATGCAATAAGGTCTTACTGCAGCAGGAAAGCGTGCTTTGTATCGGGTGCACGGAGCAGCTTCCCCACACCCACTATCATCATATACACGACAATGCCACGTTTCAGCGGCTGGAAGGCCGGTTTGGCATCGGGCATGCCACGTCTTTCGGATATTACACGAAAGGCGGCTTGCTGCAATACCTGCTGCAGGAGCTGAAATATAAAGGCAATAAGTCCGTAGGGACATTTCTCGGTAAAAGCCTGCATGCTGCGCTCAGGAACGTGGATTGGCTGGCTGAGGCCGGGCTCGTTGTTCCCGTTCCTCTGCACCGGCAGAAACAAAAGTACAGGGGCTTCAATCAAAGTGCACTGATCGGGCAGGAGCTGGCAGCTGGCCGGGGACTTCCGTTCCTGGCAGAAAACCTGGTCCGCATCGTTGACACCGGTACGCAGACCGCGAAGAGCAGGATGCAGCGGGTAGAGAATATGAAAAATGCTTTTGTAGTAAAAGACAGGCCGGCGTTTGCACAGCAGCACATTCTGCTTATAGACGACATCCTGACAACCGGGGCAACAATCGAGCATTGCGCACTTGCCTTAGAGGAGGCCGGTGCGGCCAAAATCAGCGTGGTGACGGTGGGGCTCGCTGTTTAAAGCTTATTTTTATACTCCTGCTGGCTGACTTTCTTATAACCCGCCGGTACGGAGAAAGCCCTGTTGTCTATCGGTTTGGCCTCTATTTTTTTCAGTTCAAAATTCAGGATACTGCCATCTTCATTTTTTACTTCGTAAGCCAGGGGCAGATAAGTAAAGGATGGGAAATCCTGGAACAGGTGCGGATTATCGATTGTCCATGTTTTGGTATAGTACACAAAAACCGGGTTGGCCTCGTTGCAGCTGAGCTTTACTTTTTCTGCCGCAAAGTCCAATATGGTTTTCCGGTCGCTTTCCAGTTCCTGCCGCTGCAGTTGTGCACATTTCTCCTGTTTTCGTTTCAGCTGCCCGGGGTCCAGTTGTATCGCATAGGGTACATTATCCACCTTGCGCAGGGAATAGGCCGTTTTTTCCTGCTGGCTGAAGATAATGGTATTCCTGAAACCCGATTGAAGATTGAGTTCTTTGGCTACATTGGCGCCCTTGATCAAAATCGTCAGCGTACCGGTATTGACCTTGGCATCTTTGGCGTCGGCCGCTGTGATCCTGACATCGTAAATGATCTCTCCCTCTGTAAACTGGTTCTGGCAAAAAGCCCGGGCTGAAAAGACCAGGAAGGCGCAGCAGGAAAACAGTATTTTTTGCATGAGCATGGTTTTACGTGATAAGAAGGCAATAGTTGCACTCTGTTCCTCAATCAAAGTGAAAGAAAAAGCAGGAAATTTTTATCATATTTACTAAGGTTTACACCTCTAAGATATGGTATTTTTTCTTTTTAAGGAAAAAACCCTGCCAGCCTGGTATACCATAAAAAAACCCGTATGAGGATTCATACGGGTTTCAAAAAATGTGGTGTAAGAATTACTATTGGTGTGTGATCTTTCTGGTAGCAATGATATTGCCTTTGCTGTCGGCCACACGTACAATATAAATGCCGGAAGGCATATCTGCGCTGAATTCGCAACGGGCGCTGCTCTTATCGGTGACTTTGTACACATTTACTGCTTTACCGATCAGGTTATATATGGCGATGGTCTTTACATCGCTTGCAGGGTTGTAGATCACATCAATATAGCTGGAAGCCGGGTTGGGGAAGATAACGATATCATCATTTCCTTTCAGCACTACGGTTTTAATACCGGTTGTCCCTTTGGTCGCAAGGAAAGTCGCTTTCTTAGGTGTTTCACCGGTAACCCACATTTCAATGGTTCCGAGTGCCTTTGTGCCGGTAACCGCATCGTTGCCGTTAAAGATCATTTTAAAATCCAGCTTCTCTCCTGCTGCTATCGGGTTGGCTGTAAAAGTACCTTTACCGTCTATCAGGCCGGGAACATCTTCCGTATAGCACAATACGTTGTCGCAGGCGCCGTTAAACAGCCATTTGTCATCCTTGTAAAGGTTCGTCAGCTTCCAGTTTAAAGAAATAGAGCCGGAAGTGGTATTCGTGAAGGATATATGGGGTTCGATCTCATAGCCGGGATAAATCCAACCCAGTTTGCTGGTATCTTTATCGGCATTGAATGATTGAGCTTCTGCACCCATCACCAGACCAAGAAAAGCAACAATCAGTGTAAATTTTTTCATACTTATTCAATTTCTCTCTGCAAGATAAGACATTTATAGATTGCAACTCCAAACTTCGTATTTTATTTTGTTAAAAAACAATAATCCGTTAATCGTTAGTTTTTCCAATGTTGTACCTTGCTGTACTATAATCTGTTTATGAATCATTTTCTGAAGCGCAAGGGATTCTGGAAGCCTTTCCTGATGGGTGCTGCCATGGTGGGTAGCCTTTCTGTACTGATACAGGCCAAAACGGCCGATTCGTATTTTGAACTGTCCAAGAACATGGAGGTGTTTGCCAATATCTTCAAAGAACTGAATACGTACTATGTAGACCCAATCGAGCCGGGCAAGCTGACCAAGATCGGCATAGATGCTATGTTAAATGATCTGGATCCGTATACCAATTATATTACGGAATCTGATATTGAAGATTATGAGTTTATGACCACCGGTAAGTATGGAGGCATTGGCGCTTCCCTGCGCAAGAAGGAAAAAGAGACGTATATCGGCGATATCTATGAAAACAGCCCGGCCCAGAAAGCAGGCCTTCATTCCGGCGACAAGATCCTGAGCATAGACGGCAAGAATGTTTTTGATAAAACGATAGATGAGATCAGCATCCTGCTGAAAGGAAGCGCCGGCACCAAAATCGTGATCAAAGTAAAAGACGCCTTTACAGACGGCGAAGCGGAGCGTGTCGTTACCCGCGGCGAGATCGAAGTCTCCAGCGTGCCCTATGCGGGCCTGATCGGCACCAATAGTGATATTGCCTATGTAAAGCTGACCCAGTTCACACAAAACTGCGGCAGGCTGGTCAGGACAGCGCTGGACAGCCTTAAGCTGGTCAACCCTAAAATGAAATCCGTAGTACTGGATCTGCGGGGCAACCCCGGCGGCCTGCTGGACGAAGCGGTAGAGGTCTGCAATATCTTCGTGGACCGCGGCCAGCTCGTGGTCAGCACGAAAGGGAAAGACAGGGAATGGGACAAAAATTTCAACACCGAAGGCAACGCCTGGGACACCCGGATACCGGTGGCCGTACTGGTCAACGGCTCTTCTGCTTCCGCATCTGAAATTGTAGCGGGCACCCTCCAGGACCTGGACCGGGGCATTGTACTCGGTACCAAATCATACGGCAAAGGCCTGGTACAGACCACGCGTCCGGTAGGCTTCAATGCCCGCCTGAAGCTCACGACCGCCAAATATTATACGCCCAGCGGGCGCTGCATACAGGCCATCGACTACAGCCACCGCGATGAAAACGGCGTAGCCGACAAATTTGCCGACTCCCTGATCGGTACCTACAAGACCAGGAACGGGAGAGTGGTGAAAAGCGGGGGTGGTGTGACACCCGACGTGATTACCACCGACGAAAAGATAAGCGCTATCGCAGCGGCCCTGTATTCAAAAAACTATTTCTTCGATTACGCCACACAGTATGTAAAACAGCATAAGACCATTCCTGCGGCCAACAGTTTTTCCCTCAGCCCAGCGGAGTTTACCGATTTCAGCAACTGGCTTTCGGGCAAAGATTATTCCTACAAAACCAAGACGGAAGTGCTGCTGGATTCCCTGTCCTCCGCAACAAAAGAAGACAAGCTTTTTGACGCCAGCAAAACAGAGCTGGCCGCACTGAAGGCCAAAGTGATGCACGATAAGAAACAGGACCTGCTCAAAAACAAAGACGAGGTCAAGCGCATCCTGGAAAATGAAATTGCTGCCCGGTATTACTTTCAGAAAGGAAGGATCATCCAGAACCTTCGTGAAGATGAGACCGTGATCAAAGCAATAGACCTGTCTGGCAAGCCCGATCAGATACAGGCATTGCTGCAACCCAAAAAGTAATCGTCCATGCGTTTTTCCGTTTCCTTTCCCGGTGGTGATACAGAGTATTACCTGCAGTCCGGTTATTCCCAGCTGCTGCAGCTTGCCCCGGTCGCCCATTCCATTATCGTTACCGATACGAACGTACACCGCCTGTATGGTCATCTTTTCAGTGAATACCGCATATTGATCATAGAGGCAGGAGAAAAGCACAAAACCTGGGAGACCATCCAGCTGCTGGCGGAGAAGCTGGCGGCCTTCGAAGCGCACAAACGCACGCGCCTGGTTGGCATAGGCGGCGGTATGGTCACAGACATTACCGGCTTCCTGGCCTCGGTGTATATGCGGGGCATTGCCTGCTCTTTTGTCCCCACCAGCCTGCTGGCTATGGTAGATGCCGCTATCGGCGGGAAGAACGGGATCAACATCGGGCCGTACAAGAATATGCTGGGCAATATCCGGCAGCCCGGTTTTATCCTCTACGACCTGAGCTTCCTGGAGTCCCTGCAGGAAAAGGAATGGAGCAATGGCTTTGCCGAAGTCATCAAATATGCCTGTATCGGCGATGCCGGCCTGCTTGAAGAACTGAGCGCCTCCACACTGACGGCGTATAAGATAAGACCGGAAAAACTGAATGGCCTGATCCATCGTTGCGTACAGCAAAAAAATACGATTGTACTGGCCGACGAGCAGGAGAATGGTATCCGGAAACTATTGAACTTCGGGCATACGACCGGCCATGCTTTTGAGACCCTGTACCACCTGCAGCATGGGCAGGCCGTAGCTTTTGGCATGATCGTAGCGCTCATTGCTTCCGAGGCAATACTCGGTGTCAGCCGAGAGCTGCGGCCGCAACTGGTGAGCATACTCGAACAATACGGTTTGCAAAGCAGGCTGCGCATCGATGTGGAAAAAGTGATCGATGCCGTCAAGCGGGATAAAAAAAGAAAAGAAGGAACCATCGATTTTATCCTGCTGCAAGAAGCCGGTAAGGCCATTGTTGAGCCGGTGACATTCGACCAGGTGCGCAGTGCTTTACAGATTTTCGCAGATGAATATAGGCCTTGATATCCGTACGGTTTCCGGAACGCTCACTATCCCGCCGTCCAAGAGCATGATGCAGCGGGTCTGTGCCGCCGCGTACCTGCACCGAGGCCGGACTACGATATTCAACCCCGGAGTCTCGGAAGATGACAAAGCCGCCATAAACATCATCCGGCAAATGGGCGCGGAGCTTCGTGAGGAAGCAGACCGTATTGTCGTGACCAGCGGGCATCACCCGCAAGCGGGCACGACCATCAACTGTGGCGAAAGCGGCCTTTCGGCCAGGCTGTTTACCCCTATCGCCGCATTGGGGCAGCATCCGGTGCTCATTACCGGTGGCGGTTCTTTACCCCAAAGGCCCATGCATTTCTTTGCCGACGTATTGCCCCGCCTGGGGGTCCGCATGCCGGGCTTTTCCGGGCATATCCCCTTTACCGTACAGGGCCCTTTATTCCCGCAGGATATTACCGTCCCGGGCTCACTCAGTTCGCAATTCATCAGCGGCCTGCTGTTTGCCTTTGCGGCAGCGGCCCGGCAGAAAGTGACTTTGCGGGTGGACAAGCCGGTCAGTACACCCTATATAGACCTGAGCCTGCAGGTGCTCGAACTGTTCGGCAAACCGGTGCAGCAGGAAGGGCATCGCCTGTTTACGATAGACCCCACCCATTTTACTCCCGCCGGGGAGCTGGCGGTAAGCGTGGAGGGCGACTGGAGCAGTGCCGCCTTCTGGATCGCCGCCGCAAGTCTTTCCGGCTCCGTGACACTGACGGGCCTGAATGAACATTCGCGGCAGGCCGACAGGGCTATCCTGGCAGTGCTGCAGGCCGCCGCGGGCAAACTGCAGTGGCAGGGGCAGGACCTGCAGGTGCAGGCTGCAGACTTGTGCGGCTTCGAAGCAGACCTTACCGACGCTCCTGACCTTTTCCCTGTACTGTCCGTACTGGCCGCTGCCGCTAAGGGGCGCTCCATACTGAAAGGCGTGCACCGCCTGGCGCATAAGGAGAGCGACCGTGCCCGAAGTATCTCGGAGCTTTTATCCCTGCTGCAGGTCAGCCATGCTATAGAAGGCGACCGGCTCCTTATCGAAGGGAAGGAGCACTTCCCCGCCTTTACCTACGTTGTCCCGCACGATCACCGCATGGCGATGGCGGCCGCTCTCGCCGCCCTGAGGGCAGATGGCCCCGTTTCGCTGGGCAACGCAGAAGCAGTTGACAAATCTTACCCTTCCTTCTGGGCGCACGTACAGCAATATTGCAAGCCTGCCTGATCTGCCTGTCCCCGACAGCAGCTGAGCGGCACCGCCGGTAAAGGGCACTTAAAAGAAAGTACTTTACCGTTCCGCCAGGTTTTCGCCCCGGCAGACGCCTGACCTGCACTTCGCAGGAGCGCAGGGGCGGGTATTGATGAATTACACTTATTTTTGCCTGTTCTTATCAATAAGCGAACACCTCAACTTTTATTATGGAAAAACCCGTCATAGGCATCACCACCGGCGATATCAACGGTATCGGGCCGGAAGTGATTATCAAAACCTTATCCGATAACCGTATACTGGATATCTGCACCCCTATTGTTTTTTCATCGAATAAGGTGATCAATTACTACAGGCGGATCACTACCGATCACCAGCTGGTATTCCACAGCACAAAAGAAATAGACAAGCTCAACCCCAAGCAGGTGAATGTATTCAACTGCTGGGAAGAAGAAGTGGCCATACAGCCCGGAGTGCTGACCGAAGCGGGCGGAAAATACGCTGTGCGCTCCCTGGAAGTAGCGACGCAGTGCCTGAAAGACGGGCAACTCGACGCCCTGGTCACCGGGCCCATCCATAAGAACAACGCCCAGTCTGCCAACTTCCCGTACTCGGGCCATACCCCTTTCCTCAAAGCTAAGTTTGAGGCAAAGGACGTGCTGATGCTGCTGTACCACCGCGACCTGCGCGTGGCAGTGGCTACCGAGCATATCCCCATCGAGAAGGTAGCGGCGGCCATTACCACCGAGCTGCTGCAGAGCAAATTGACGCTGCTGCGTGAGAGCCTGGTCAAGGACTTCGGCATCGACAAGCCCCGTATTGCGGTGCTGGGTCTCAATCCCCACGCGGGCGACGAAGGTTCTATCGGCAACCAGGAGCAAAACATCATCAAACCCCTGGTAGAGCAATGGCACAAGAACGGTCATCTCGTCTACGGCCCGTACAGCGCCGATGCTTTCTTTGCCAAAGGCAACTATAAAAATTTTGACGCCATACTGGCTATGTACCACGACCAGGGCCTCATACCTTTCAAGACCCTGGCCAACGGCGAAGGCGTCAACTTTACCGCGGGCCTGCCTGTGGTGCGCACTTCTCCCGACCATGGTACGGCCTTCGATATTGCCGGTAAGAACCTGGCCGAGCACAGCTCCTTTATGGAAGCCCTGTTCCAGGCCATAGACCTGGTACGGCAGCGGGACAGCTATGCCGGGTATACAGCCAATCCCCTGCGCCGCAGAAAAATGGAAAAGGAAAGGGATTAATACACAAACTGAAGAAAAGCATTTCATGATACAATTTGAAAAGTTCACCCTGGGCAATGGCCTGCGCGTCATCGTACACCAGGACACTACCACGCCTATGGTAGCGGTAAACCTGCTGTACGATGTAGGTGCCCGCGACGAAAACCCCGCACAGACAGGCTTTGCCCATTTATTTGAGCACCTGATGTTTGGCGGCTCCGTCAACATTCCCGAGTACGATACCCCCCTGCAGATGGCCGGGGGAGAAAACAACGCCTACACGACCAACGACATTACCAACTACTATGTACAGCTGCCCCGGCAAAATATGGAGACGGCTTTCTGGCTGGAGAGCGACCGCCTGCTGTCGCTGGCTTTCAGCAAAAAAAGCCTGGACGTACAGCGCAAAGTCGTTTGCGAAGAGTTTAAGGAGCACTACATCAACAAGCCCTACGGCGATGCCTGGAAGCATCTGCGCGAACTGGCCTACACCCGCCACCCCTACCGCTGGATGACCATCGGCAAAGAGCTGAAGCATATTGAAGATGCGCAGCTGGAAGATGTGCAACGCTTTTTCTTCAAACACTACCGCCCGGTCAATGCGATCCTCTGCGTGGCCGGAAACGTGACAATGGAAGAAGTAAAAGCCTTGTCGGAAAAATGGTTTGGCGGCATCGAAGCGGGCGAACCCTACCGGCGCGGCCTGGAGCAGGAACCCCGGCAGGAGGAAGACCGTACCGAGACCATCGTACGTGATGTGCCGCTGGATGCCCTGTACAAAGCCTGGCATATACCCGGCCGCATGGAACAGGGCTACCACGAGAGCGACCTCATTACCGAGATCATGGGCAACGGCTATGCCTCGCGCCTGTACCAGACCCTGGTCAAGGAGCAGCAATTGTTCAGCAGTATCAACTGCTACCATACCGGCAGCCTCGATGCCGGCCTGCTGGTAGTGGAAGGCAAACTGATCAAAGGGGTGAGCCTGGAGACGGCTGATGCAGCTGTACAAAGCCAGATACAACTCCTGCTGCAAAACGGTATTACCGACGTCGAGCTGGAAAAGGCGAAAAACAAGATAGAGGCCATGATCGCCTTCGAAGACATGAGCATCCTGTCGCGCGCCAACAACCTTGCCTTTTACGAGCTGCTGGGCGATGCCGCGATGATCAACGACGAGCTGGGCCTGTATCATGCCGTCACTACAGCATCGCTGCTGGACACCGCAAAGGAGATTTTCCGCCCGGGCAATGAGAATACCTTGTTTTATAAAGCGGGGCAGGCAGCATCATAGAGCTGCAGTACCGTTTACCTTGTAAAAATGCGCTTTCCGGCCCGGAAGGCGCATTTTTTTTATTGTGTCGTTTGCACAAAAAGCAGGCAGGCAACGCCGGTAGGCTCCCGCTTCAGGCCTGAACGGCTATCCCGCCGGCACCAGACCTGTAAGGTTTCAAAAACCTTACAGGTCTTACCGGATCGTTTATATACCGTTTATAAAATAAACGCTACCATTGGTCAAATAAATTAGGATCATACGCCGCCGGCAATTACGTTTGGTTGTATTGGACCAATACCGGTCAAATCGTATATTGTTGCTGTATCCTGATCAAAACCGTGTATATGGAAACAAAGATCATCAAAGCCATCATCATCGATGATGAATATGAGGCTTGTCTCAATTTAAAGAACATTATCGAAAACTATGTCCGGATGCCGCAACTGCAGATCGCAGGGATGGCGCAGGATACCGCAGACGCCGAACGGCTGATCGCAGCAGAAGCGCCTGATGTGGTGTTTATAGATATTGATATGCCTTCAGAAGATGCATTCGCCTTTCTCGAACGCATTGCTCCCGTTCCCTTCGAAGTCATTTTTATCACGGCATACGATGAGTATGCGATACAGGCGGTGAAGATCCATGCGCTTGATTATATTCTAAAGCCGGTCAGCATTACAGAAGTCAGGAGTGCTATTGAAAAGCTGGTCGATAAGTTCAGCCGTCAGGGTGTGCCGGACGCCGCTGCCGCGCGACAGGATAAGGCAGTCGTCCCCCAGACACTCAAGTTGCGCACCACACGGACCCTGGATATCGTGGCTGTTGCGGATATCGTGTTCCTGGAAGCCAGGGGCGCCTACAGCTATTTTTATACGGTTACCGATGGCATCGTCAAAGAGATCATGGTCAGCCGCCCGATAGCACAATTCCAGGAGATACTGCTCAAGAGTTCCTTCTTCCG